>JANOZI010001075.1:0-4588 GCA_031429375.1 Acidobacteriota bacterium
TAGCATGTGACTCCGTGTTTCATTCACAGCCCGGGCGGGCATCGGCACGGGTCGGCGAAGGGACCGGATTCGTCGCTCTACTCTGAAAGCTTGCTGGCGCTCGACATCAAGACCGGCCTGCGCAAATGGCACTACCAGCTCGTGCACCACGGCATCTGGGATGACGACATCCCGTGCGCGCCGATCCTGATGGACCTGGTGGTCGACGGCAAGCCGGTGAAGGCGGTCGCGCAACCGACCAAGCAGAACTGGCTCTACGTATTCGATCGCGTCACCGGCAAGCCGGTGTGGCCGATCGAAGAGCGGCCGGTCGAGAAGGGCAATGTCCCCGGCGAGTGGTATTCGCCGACGCAGCCGTTTGTGACCAAGCCGCCGGCCTACGAACGCCACGGCGTGACGCTCGACGATCTGATCGACTTCACGCCGGAGCTCAAGGCGGAAGGCGCAAAGATCGCGTCGCTCTACAAGCTCGGCCCGATCTTCACGCCGCCCGTCGTCAGCAAGTGGGAGGGACCGCGCGCGACGTTGATGATCCCGGACGTGACCGGCGGCGCCAACTGGCAGGGCGGGTCGTTCGATCCTGAAACGAAGATGTTCTACATCTTCACCAACGTCGCGGTCACCGCGATCGGTCTTCAGACACCGGAGGCCGACCGATCCGACATGCTGATGGTCCGCGGCCTGGCGCGTAATCCAAACACCGCACCAGCGCCCGCGGCCCCCACCCCAGCCGGCGGACTTGGCGCCGGCGCGGAGCGCGCCGGACCGGCCGCAGTGCCCGGGGTGGGCGGGGTCGCCGGGCTGACCGTGCAGGGTTTGCCATTGATCAAGCCGCCCTACGGCACGATCACGGCGATCAATATGAACGAGGGCACCGAGGCGTGGCGGATCGCGCACGGCGAGACGCCGGATGCGATCAAGAACCATCCCGCGCTCAAGGGCCTGACGATTCCGCGCACGGGCCGCCAGGGCCGCATCGGCGTGCTGACGACCAAGACGCTGCTGATCGCGGGCGAGGGCGGATTCAACACCACGCCCCAGGGCCGCGGCGCGATGTTGCGCGCCTACAACAAGGCGACTGGCGCCGAGGTCGGCGCCGTGTACATGCCCGCGCCGCAGAGCGGATCGCCAATGACCTACTCGGTGAACGGCACGCAGTACATCGCGGTGGCTGCCAGCGGACCCGGGTTCGCGGGCGAATTGCTGGTCTATAAGCTCGCACCATAACTAGAGTGCGTACAGTGCGTACAGTTCCTAATGTGCGTACAGTGCTTTGGTGCCGGGTGCTGGGTGCTGGGTGCTGGGTGCTGGGTGAAAGAGCACTGTACGCACCCTTGGAACTGTACGCACTGTACGCACCTTTTTTTTGCGGCCGTCAAGGAACGAAGACGGCCCCCCAGGGTGAGTCGCCGGCTGTTACGCGGGCGATCACCGATTGCGTCGTCACGTCCACGATCGACACGTCGTTCGACGGTCCGTTCGCCGTATACACCGTCCGGCCATCGGGCGACATCGCGATCCCCCAGGGTCGCTGGCCGACGTCGATCGATCCGACCACGGCGTCGGTCTTCGTATCGATGGTCACCAGCATTTTGCCGCGGCCGGTCGTCACGTACAGCCGGCTGCCGTCGGGCGCAACGGCGATCCCCATCGGCCGCAGGGTATCGTTGGCCATCTTGATCGTCTTGATCACGCGGTGCCGCCGTGCGTCCACCACATCCACCGCGTTGGCATTCTCGCAGGTGATGTAGGCGCGCGTGCCATCGGGTACGAAGCCGATCGAACGCGGCCGCGCCGACGTCTTGAACTGGCCGATCGCCGACGACTTCGCGGCATCGATCACGAACACTTCGTTGTGCGCTTCCGACGTGACGTACACCTGCGTGCCCGCGGGATTGCGTTCGACACCCTCCGGCTCGCCGCCGACCTTGACCGCCGACTCGATGCGGCCGGTCGCGATGTCGACGATGCTCGTAGTAGCGGCGTCTTCGTTCGCGACGAATAACTTCGTGCCGTCGAGGCTGACCGCGAGCTGTTCCGGATCGGATCCGGCGGGGATCACTCTCAACAGCTTCATCTGCGTGGTATCGAACACGCCGATGCCGTCTGCCGATCGATCCGGAGGCGGTAACTTGCTTTCGTCCACGCCGGGCCCGGCGATCGGCGATCCGCTGAGCGCGACATACAGCGTGTTGCCGTCGGGCGCGAGCCGGATGCCGCGCGGACGCTTGCCGAGCGCGATGGTCGCGATCGCCTGGTTCGTCTTCGCGTCGATCACCGTCATGTCGCCCGACCGCTCGTTGGTGACGTAAACGCGAGGTCCGCGCGGCAGCGTGGCCGGATCGACTACGGGAGCGGGCGGCGGGGAGGCATTTCCGGGCGGCGGCGCCGGCCCGGCCGGTGCGCAGCCATGCACGGCGATCAGCGTCGCTACGACGAATCCCGCGCGAACGCAGGGGCGGATGCTCATTGCTCTCTCCTCATGTTCCGGCGAGGTATTATCCCCCGCCCTCAAAAATCGAATCGATCGATATTCGCCTTGGTGAACTTGATCGGCTCACCGAGAATGATTTCGTCGCCGCGGATCTCCACGCTGCCGATCCGTCCGGCGGCCAGAGCTTGGGCGCCGGAAGTCAACTGTCCCTGCGCCAGCCGCGCGGCGGCGTAGACCGCCAGGTAGCCGAGATCTTTCGTGTTCCAGAGCACGACGGTCTGGACCACGCCGCCGTGGACGTACGGCTTGTTGATGTTGGGCAGCGACAGGCCGATGACGAAGAGATTCGTGCGGCCCGCCTGGCGCACGGCTTCGGCCGCACCCGGAACGGCGGGCGCGGAAATCGCCATTACCAGCTTGACGCGGGGAAACACGCGCATGATCGTCTGCGTCTCCGCAAACGCCTTGTCACGATCGTCGTCGCTCGGGCGGATGGTTGCCAGCGTAAGGCCGGGATGCTTCTCGGCCACGCGCTTCCTGATGTTCGCGATCCACTCATTCTGATTGGCCGCGCTCAAGGCGCCGGTGATAATCGCGAACTCACCTTTGCCATCCAGCAGCCTGGCGGCTTCGTCGGTCAGCGTGTTCGCGATACCCTCGGCGGTGGCCTGGTTGACGAAGTAATCGCGCGCGTCTGGTACGGCATCGGCATCCCAGGTCACGACCTTGATGCCACGGGCCCGCGCCTTCTTGAGCACGGTCGACATCGCGGCGCGGTTTTCCACGGCAACCGCAATGACGTCCACGCCCCGCGTGATCCAGTTCTCGACCATCTCGTTCTGGCGCGCCGCGTCGAGCCCGGTCGGGCCGTCCCAGATCAACTCCACGCCCAGCTCGCGTGCCGCCTCCTCGGCGCCGGCGCGACAGCTCACGAAATACGGATCGCCCTTGGCCTTCGGCATCATCGCGATCACCAGCCGCCGCTCGGACGACTTCGTCGACGCGGCGCCAGCGGCCGGGCGCGCCCGATCGATCGATCGCACCAGCCAGACGTTGGTGGCCGACGTGATCACCGCGGCCGCGACAATCGCCCCACACAACACCGCCACTTGACTGTTCTTCACATCTACTCCCTCTGTCGCCGTTGCGGCCGTGGCGGCCCGGTCCTGACGCGCAAACCGATCGATCGCGATCGTGACGATCAGCAGCATGCCGGTCAAGACGCCCGTGAGCTCGGTCGGCAGCGCCGACAGCTGCAGCCCGTTCTTCAGAACCGCGATCGAAAACAAGCCGAGCAGCGTGCCCCACAACGTCCCGCGCCCGCCGTAAATTGAGGTGCCGCCGAGGACAACGGCGGTGACCGCGTCGAGCTCGTAGCCAGTGCCGGCGTCCGAGCGGGCCTGGCCGAGGTGCGCGACGTAGACCAGTGCCGCGAGGCCCGCCATGAGTCCCGACAGGACGTAGAGAAGGGCGATGCGGCGCGCCACCGGAATGCCGGCAAACCGCGCGCCCGCCGCCGTGAAGCCGATCGTGTACCACGCGCGCCCCAGCACCGATCGGTGCAGGAGCAGACCGTAGCCGGCGAGCGCGACCAGCAAGACCGGCAACTGCGCCGGAATGACACCCCACAAGTAGCCCTGCCCGAATTGCAGAAACGCCGCCGGAAAGCCGGTGAAGTTCGTCGCGGCCTGCGTGATGCCTTCGGCGATGCCGCGAAACACCGACATCGATCCCAGCGTGACAATCAGGGCCGGCAGTCCCAGCCGCGCAATCAGGACGGCGTTCAACCCGCCGCACAGCACACCGACGCTCAATGCCGACGCCGCCGCGGCCCAGAGCGGCAGTTCCCAGTCGTGAAACGCGGTGCCGAACGTCACCGCCGCAAGGCCGATCACCGCCCCGCCCGACAGATCGATGCCGCCGCTGATCACGACCGGCGTCAGCGCCACCGCCAGTAATCCGAGCTCGACGCACAGCCTTAGGATCTCGACCGCGTTGGCGACCGAGGCGAACCGCGGCGCGACGGCGGCGAACACCGCGATCTCGGCGAGGAGGGCGGCGAGCACGACCCACTCGCCGTTCGGGAACCAGCGCTGCCATCGCATCGCGAGCTATGGGCCAGCGGCGGCGCGAGCAGCCGGGCGGCGAGCGAGA
>JANOZI010001076.1:0-9017 GCA_031429375.1 Acidobacteriota bacterium
TCTCAGCGAGCGTTTGAAGCGGGGTTCTTGGCTGTCCCGACGAACTGCTAGCTCCCGACAACGAGGTCCCTCCCGACAAGGATTGCCCTCCCGTGGGCTCCTTCAGGTCCAGCTTGACGGTACTGGGCGGGAACAACTGCAAATCGCCGCGCTCCTGAACGAGTGCAATGATGCGCATCGGGTCGACCTTGGTCCGGTCCCTGAACTTGAAGACCACGGCGGAGCTGTCGCGATCGATGGTCTCGATGCCCAGGCTGTCGGCCAGCACGCGGATCCGCCCGAAGTCGGCCAGGTTGAGCACGGCGGTGGGCGGCGGACCGTAGCGGTCGCGCACCTCCTCGACCAGGCGCGCAATCTCTTCTTCGCTGCGCGCCGCGGCCATACGCCGGTAGATCATCAGCCGCTGGTTCATGTCGGGCACGTAGTCCTCGTCGAGACGGAAGTCGACCTTGAGGTTGACCGTCGCGCGCAGATCGTCTTCGAGGTCTTCGCCCTTCAGCTCGCGGATGGTGTCTTCGAGCAGCTTCATGTACATCTCGAAGCCGATGGCGTCGATGGTGCCGCTCTGCTCGCCGCCGAGCAGGTTGCCGGCGCCGCGTATCTCGAGATCGAGCGCCGCGACGCGGAAGCCGCTGCCCAACTCGCTGAACTCCTTGATGGCCGACAGGCGCTTGCGCGCCACGGGCGACAGCGCCTCCTCGGGCGGAATCAGCAGGAACGCATAGGCCGCGCGATCGCTCCGCCCGACCCGGCCGCGCAGTTGATACAGCTGCGACAGCCCGTAGCGATCCGCGCGATTGATCACGATGGTATTGGCGTTGGGGATGTCGAGGCCGTTCTCGACGATGGTGGTGGCGAGCAGCACGTCGTAGCGGTGCGCCATGAAGTCGAGCATCGCCTTTTCGAGCGTGTCTTCCGCCATCTGGCCGTGGCCGATGACGACCCGCGCCTCCGGCACGAGCCGCTGGATCAGGTTGCCCATCGAGTAGATCGACTCGACCCGGTTGTGCACGAAGAACACCTGCCCGCCGCGCGCGATTTCGGCGCGGATGGCACGCACGATCACGTTGGAGTCGAACTTCACGACGTTGGTCTGGATCGCCAGGCGGTCTTTCGGCGGCGTTTCAATCACCGACATGTCGCGGATGCCGACGAGCGACATGTTGAGCGTGCGCGGAATCGGCGTGGCCGTCATGGTCAGGACGTCCACTTTCTTTCGCATCTGCTTGATGCGTTCCTTGTGCGCGACGCCGAACCGCTGCTCTTCGTCCACGACGAGCAGTCCGAGATCCCTGAACTCGACGTCCTTCGAGAGCAGCCGATGGGTGCCGACGATGACGTCGAGGCGGCCCGCGACAAGCTCCTCGAGCGCGACGGTGATCTCCTGCCTGGTGCGGAAGCGGCTGACCATGTCGATCTTTGCCGGGAAGGCGGCAAACCGGTCGCGCAGGGTCTTGAGATGTTGCGTCGCCAGGATGGTGGTGGGCGCCAGGAACGCGACCTGCTTGCCGTCCATCACCGCCTTGAACGCGGCGCGCATCGCGACTTCGGTCTTGCCGTAGCCGACGTCGCCGCACAACAGCCGATCCATCGGCGTCGGCGACTCCATGTCGCGCTTGATGTCGGCGATAGCGGTGGCCTGGTCGGGCGTGAGCTCGAACTCGAACGCGCCTTCGAATTCCTCCTGCCAGTGCGTGTCGGCGCTGAACGCATGGCCGGGCACCGCCTTGCGCGCGGCGTAGAGCTTGAGCAGCTCTTCCGCCATGTCGCGCATCGCCTTCTTGACCTTGGTCTTGGCACGCTCCCACGTCGTGCCGCCCAGCCGATCGAGCGGCGGCTTCGAGCCGCCGCTGTATTTCTGGATCAGGTCGAGGCGCTCGACGGGCACGAACAGCTTCGCGTCGGCGTGGTAACGGAGCTCGAGAAACTCCTGCACGACGTCGCCGTTGCCGACCGAGATCTGCTTGAGGCCGACGAACTGGCCGATGCCGTGATCGACGTGCACGATCAGATCGCCGACCTTGAGGTCGCGCAAATCGGAGAGGAAGGTCGCCGCCAGCGAGCGCGCGCGCTTGCCGCCGCCTTTGCGACGCTCCTCTTCGAAGATGTCGGTTTCGACGTAGACCTGCAGAGCCGAATGTAGAGGCGGGTCTTCAGACCCGCCCATGCGCAGGCGGAATCCCTTCGACAGCCACCCTTCAGCGACCATCACGGCGCGGGCGACGACATCGCCGGCGTCGGTGGCCATCACCGCCCGGACGTCGTAGTCGCGCAGCAGTTCAACGGTGCGCTCCGCGCGGCCGTGCGTGCCGGCGACGAACACGACGAGATCGCCGCGCTGCTGCGCATCGCGCACGTCGGCGACCCAGTCGGCAATGCGTCCGTGGAACGACGCTACCGGTTGCGCGGATACGGCTGGCGCGCCTTCGTCGAGCCCGAGCTCTTCAAGGATCGTCGCATCGGCGAGCTGCCGGCCGATCTCCTCACGCGTCAGCATCAGCTCGGCAGGCGGCCGTCTGGTCCCTTCGGCCGCGTTCGTTGCGGCCGCCCTGAGCGAGCGATCGGCTTCCGATCGCGAGTCGAAGGGTCGCCTGGCCTCGGCTTCGGCGTGCTGCGCTGTCACCTGCTCCCACGCCGTCTCGAGGTGTTTTTCAACATCGGTTGGCTCCGCCAACAGCAGTTGCACGCCGCGAGTGGGCAGGTACTCGAACAAATGCGAGGTTAAGGGGCCAGACCCTCCTACCCCCTCGCGCACCGGTACGAGGCCGAAGCGGTCGAGCGTCTCGACCGATCGCTGCGTGCCCGGGTCGAAACGGCGAATCGATTCCACCGTGTCGCCGATGAACTCGATGCGGACCGGCAGATCGTCGCCGGCCGGGAAAATGTCGAGAATGCCGCCGCGTCGTCCGAACTCGCCGTGCGCGTCGACAGGATCGGCCGGTTCGTACCCGCCGGCCACCAGGGTGTTGGCAAGTGCGTGTGGATCGATGTCCATCCCCGGCTTGATCTCGTGCGACGCCAGCATCAGCGCCGCGGGGTCGGGCAATCGCGGCAGAAGGCCTGGCGCCGAGGCGACCACGACGCGCGCAGTGCCGTTCAAAATCGAATGCAACGCGCGCGCACGCGCCGCAGCTACCTTCAGATGAGGCGCGAAGCCGCGGTAGGGGTCGACCTGCGTGGAAGGAAACGGCAGCACCTGCTGCTCGAGCACCGCGGCGGCGGAGCCTTCGAGCGCGCCGAGAAAGAAGCTGATGTCGTCGACCGCGGATTCGATGTCGGCGTCGGTCGCAACGACGTAGAGCACGACACCGCCTGGCAATCGCCGCGCGGCCGCCGCGACCGCCATCGCGCGTACAGGGGGAATCGCGCCGCTGATGCGCCGGGTGGGGTGCCCGCCCCGAGCGGAGTCGTGGGGTGACAACCCGCTCTGCCCGATCACCGAATTCAGCAGCGACCGTAACGCGAGTGACGGTGCGCTAGACACTCAAGAACCTACGTCGACAGCCCTCTAGTATCCCACGACTCGGCACTTCGTGCCTCGTGGGAGTCGCGCCTTACGGCGCTCGTGCGAGTCGGCCTTCGGCCTCCTAGGGAAATTCCTACGAGCGAAGCGAGTCTCACGAGGGCGAAGCCCGAGTCCAAGAAGCGAGGGTGAGCGAGCGACCCTACGAGCCTCCGATGGTCGCGAGTCCTATTCGAGGGGATTGAGTAGTCGAAGCTCGGGGAAGAGCCGGAAATCCCTGTCGTTCGAACACAGCGTCAAGCCATGTTCGATGGCAAGAGCGGCCAGGTGCGCATCCGAAACAAGCTCTCGATGGGGAACGGGACGTAACAAATCGCCGACAATCTTGATGTGATTCACCGTCGGCTCAGGAACCCAAACCGTGTCCCACTCGAGCCATTCCTCGACGAAGGCAAGCGCCGTATCCATCGGCAAGCTGGGGCGGATCACGGTCGTCGACATCCGCAAGAATCCGAATAACGAATGCCAAGGAAGGCCAACACGCTCGCCGCTGTTCATGCGGTCTTCGAACCAGGCACTGGCCTTTTCATGTTCGGCGGCCATCTCGTTGCCGACGTACAGCAGGAGGTTAACGTCGACCAGAATCACGGAGGAAGCGCTCCGTATCCTCTTCGAGCAGGATCCGTTTCACCTCCGCTGGAGACGGAACCACGCCTCCACCGTTCGGCCACACACGTTGAACGAATCGCTTCTTCGGCTTGGCTTCAGTTTCGGTGGCTTCAAGCCCCTTTCGAAGCGCGCTGTTCACCACGTCCTTGAAGGACTGATCGCCTTTGGCGAGCGCCTTTTTCAGCAGCGCCGCCACATCCGGATCCAAGGTGAGAGTGGTCCTCATCTGGATAGTCTACCAAGCTGATGTCTTGATGTCCATTCAGACGATGTGTTGATGCTATTTTCGAATTTTGGCCAGAATTGATGAAGTTGAATAGCCTGGCGATAATTCGACTCGGACAACCCTTCCGCCGCGGGCTTCGACGACATCCCGCCCGACGATGGCAGTTTCGCCCCAGTCGGCGCCCTTGACCAGCACATCAGGCTGCAGCGCCGAAATGATGCCGTGCGGGGTGTCTTCATCGAAGACCACAACCGCATCGACCGATGCGAGAGCGTCGAGAATCTCGGCGCGTTCCTGTTCGGTGTTGATGGGACGGTCGGGCGCCTTGCCGAGCGCGCGGGCGGAGCGATCGCTGTTGATGCCGACGATCAGGACGTCGCCGCGCCCTTTGGCGCCGGCCAGATATCGTGTGTGCCCAGGGTGAAGAATGTCGAAGACGCCGTTGGTGAAAACGATTGTTCGTGCGCGACTCCGCTCCAGGGCCACAAACGCGATCGCTTCGTCGATAGTGTGCACCATGGTTTCAAGCCGGGTCCCTAAGCTTGATGTTCCCGCCAAACGACCACGTGTGATCGGGACGATAGATCCCGACATCGCGCACCCGTGACTTGACCCGGAACGTGTACAGCAGGCGATGGTAGTCGTACGGGTAGCCGTCGAGTTTGTGCGCCGCCAGATCCAACCGGTACGTGCCCTCGACGAGGTCGAGGTGATCGATCGTAAACGTCACGTCGCCATTGCCGTTGATCTCGCTCAGCGTCAACTCTTCGAGGCCGGTGTTGGTGCCGTAAACGCACACGCCGTCGGCGTTGAAGAGGCCGAGACCGAACACAAAGTCGGTGATCGGTTCTTTGGCCGTCACCGTCATATGCACCTGAATGGATTCGCCGCTTTGGAACACGTGGCCGGTTTCGCCACCCGAACCGCTGATGGTCACGGCGGTGATCTCGATCTCGCGCGTGCCCCAGCGGCCTTCAGCCGACTTGAACCCGTCGCGCGGCGTCGTGGCGTCATCGACGGGATTCTGGGGTGTGTCCTGCGTTTGGAGATTCGCGGGACTAGAGTCCCGCGCTACCTGCGATGTGCCCGGCACTTCGGACGCGGACGCGGCGACTCGCGCCGACTCTGCCTTGGCCAGCTCGTTCTCTTCAATGTCTTCGACGTCGATGACATACGCCGCCACCACACGTTTCGGATCGCCTTCGCCCTTCGTCTTGCCGTGATCGAGCCAGTGGGCTTCGTCGCAGAATTTTTCCACCAGGTCGAGCGAGTGGGTCACGAGCAGGATCGACTTGTTGCGCCGGCGGAACTCCGAGAACTTGTCCAGGCACTTGTGCGTGAAGCCCTGGTCGCCGACCGCGAGCACTTCGTCTACCAGCAGCACTTCGGGATCGACGTGGATGGCCACGGCAAATCCCAGCCGCATGTACATCCCGGACGAGTAGGTCTTGACCGGCGCGTCGATGAACTCGCCCATTTCGGCGAACTCGACAATCTCGTCGAAGCGGCGGGTGATCTCTTTCTTGGTGAGGCCCAGCATGATGCCGTTGATGAAGATGTTTTCGCGGCCTGAAATCTCGGGGTGGAACCCGGCGCCGAGTTCGATCAGCGCCGAAATGCGGCCGTCCACTTCCACGCTACCTTCGGTAGGGCGGGTGATGCCGGCGACGCACTTGAGCAGGGTGCTCTTGCCGGAGCCGTTGCGCCCAATCACGCCGTAGGTGCAGCCTTTCGGAACCGAAAAAGACACGCCGCGAAGGGCCGGGAAGGCTTCTTCCGGCTTGAGATCGCCGAGCAGGCTGCCGTCGAGCAGCGCCGACTTGAGCGTGGCAAACTGCTTACGCCGCGCGTAGCGGCGGTAGACCTTCGAGACGTTGCGGACATCGATGGCGGGTGTCATTGGACCAAATGCCTCGCACTGAAACACAGAACCACGGAAACACGGAAAGCTCTTCTTCTTAAAAGAATGTTTTCTGTGTTTCCGTGTTTCGGTGCTTCCGTGTGATGCATTTCAAACTTCCTCGGCGAAGCTGTCTCGGAGCCGGTCGAATACGAAATACCCCGCCAGGAACACCACCACTGACGCCACGCCCAGCGCCGCGAGCCATTTCTGGTGGCCGAGCGGACCCTCGAAGAACAACACCTCCTGGTACGACCGCATCAGGTGCGTCATCGGGTTGAGGTCGAGCCACCACTGCATGTCGCGTGGCGCCATCTCGATTGAGTAGATGATCGGCGTGGCAAAGAACCACAACGTCAGGATGTTGCCGAGCAGATCCTTCAAATCGCGGAAGTGCACGGTGAGCGCCGACAGGAACATCGCGAGGCCGGTTGTCAACACGAGCTGCACGAGCACTATGACCGGAAACCACAACAGCTCGACGGGATCGACCGGCCGCTGGTAGTAGATCACGAACGCCGCGAGGATCGGCAGGCCGAGAAAGAAGTGCACCATGTTGGCGAGCACGGTCACGATCGGCAGTACTTCCGCGGGGAACAGCACCTTCTTGATCAGGTTGCCGCCGGCGATCAGCGTGTTCGACGATTCAAGCAGCGAGGAGGAGAACCAGGTCCAGGGCAGGATGCCGCAGAACATAAACAGCGCAAACGGCTCCATGTCCGGCGGGTGGCTCGACGGCAGGACCTTGGTGAAGACAAACGTATAGATGAAGAGCAGCAGGGCCGGGTTGAAGAACGACCAGAAGAAGCCGAGGACCGATCCGCGGTAGCGCGCCTTGAGGTCGCGGACGACCAGCGTCTGAATCAGCGCACGATAGCGGCTAAGTTTGACGAGATTCGCGAACATCGGGATCAGGAAACCCTGATCCTACACGCCCCTGCGGCTTTCCGCTTGCAGCTGCTGCAAGGTGCGCAGCATGGCCAGCCGCGCGCGCTCGAAATCGATTTCGTGAGGCACCGCCTCGAGCATTTCCTCCGCGCGCTTCATGCCGGCCTCGGCCCGCGCCTCATCGAGGTCTTCGGCGCGCTCGGCAACCTGCGCCAGCACCGACACCGCATCCGGCAAGACCTCGACGAAGCCGACGGCCACCATCAGGAAATGCTTGTCAGCGCCCTGCTGGTACCACATCGCCCCGGGCCGCAGCGTCGTGAACAACGGCGTGTGGCCAGGCAGGATCCCCAGATCACCTTCGCTGCCGGGCAGCGAGACGTAGTCGACCTCCTGCGAGATCGACTGGTCCGGCGACACGATATGCAGCATCAGTTTGGTCGGCAGCGCCATTTGGTTATTTGTAATTCGTTGTTGGCTATTCTAAATTGGTTATTCGTTATTGCTTAAGCGTCTTCGCCTTCGCGAGCGCTTCATCGATCGAGCCGACCAGGTAGAAGGCTTGCTCCGGCACGCCGTCGTGCTTGCCTTCGGCGACTTCCTTGAAGCCGCGGATGGTTTCGTCGATGGGGACGTACTTGCCTTCGAGGCCGGTGAACTGCGACGCCACGAAGAACGGCTGCGACAGGAACAGCTGGATCTTGCGCGCGCGCGAGACCGCCAGCTTGTCTTCTTCCGACAGCTCGTCGATGCCCAGAATGGCGATGATGTCCTGCAGGTCCTTGTAACGCTGCAGGATCTGCTTCACCTGCTTCGCGACGTTGTAGTGGTCGTCGCCGATCACGCGCGGGTCGAGAATGCGAGACGACGAGGCCAGCGGATCCACGGCGGGGTAAATCCCGAGCTCGGCAATCTGTCTCGACAGATTGGTGGTCGCATCCAGATGCGCGAACGTCGTCGCCGGCGCCGGGTCGGTATAGTCGTCGGCGGGGACGTAGATCGCCTGCACCGACGTGATCGAGCCCTTCTTCGTCGACGTGATGCGTTCCTGTAACTGGCCCATCTCCGACAGCAGCGTCGGCTGGTAGCCGACCGCCGACGGCATGCGGCCGAGCAGCGCCGATACTTCCGAGCCCGCTTGCGTGAACCTGAAGATGTTGTCGATGAACAGGAGCACGTCCTTGTTCTCGGCGTCGCGGAAGTACTCGGCGACGGTCAGCGCCGACAGGCCGACGCGCAGGCGGGCACCCGGCGGTTCCGTCATCTGCCCGTAGACCAGTGCGGCTCGCGACTTCGACATGTCTTTCGTGTCGATCACGCCCGACTCCTGGAACTCGAGCCACAGGTCGTTGCCCTCGCGGGTGCGTTCGCCCACCCCGCCGAATACCGACACACCGCCGTGCTTCATGGCGATGTTGTTGATCAGCTCCATGATGATGACGGTCTTACCAACGCCAGCGCCGCCGAACAGGCCGATCTTGCCGCCCTGCAGATACGGCTCGAGCAGGTCGATGACCTTGATGCCGGTCTCGAACATCTTGAGCTCGGTCGACTGTTGTTCGAGCGTCGGAGCCGGGCGATGGATCGGCCAACGTTCCTTCGATTCCACCGGCATGTCCGGGTAGTCGACGGGCTCGCCCAGCACGTTGAGGATGCGGCCGAGCGTGGCCGGACCGACCGGCACCGAAATCGGCGCGCCGGTATCGATCACGCGCATGCCGCGCTGCAATCCGTCGGTGGATTTCATCGCAACCGTGCGCACGCGGCCTTCACCCAGGTGCTGCTCGACCTCGGCGACGATGTCGATCTTCTCGCCCCCGGCCTGGCCCTCGTCGACGATGCGGACGGCGTTGTAGATGGCCGGCAGGTAG
>JANOZI010001077.1:0-5455 GCA_031429375.1 Acidobacteriota bacterium
CGACACCGACCATCGCGTCACGCGTCACCAGCGTCGCCAGCTGCTCCTCAGACATGGTCTCAGTGCCGGCGGGCCGCTCGGGCAACACGAGATAGCGCAACTCCGCCGTGCTGTCCCAGACGCGCACCTCGATGTCGTCGCGAAGCTCGAGGCCGAACTCGCGCAGCACGCCACGCGGATCGATCACCGTACGCGAGCGATAGGGCGACGACTTGTACCACACCGGTGGCAGGCCGAGCACCGGCCACGGATAGCACGAACAGAGCGTGCAGACGACCACGTTGTGCACCGCGGTCGTGTTCTCGACGACGAGCATGTGCTCGCCCAGCCGTCCAGCGAAGCCCAGCTCCGTGATTGCGCTGTCAGCGTCGGCCAGCAAGCGCCGCTTGTAGGCCGAGTCGACCCAGGCTTTCGCCACCACGCGGGCTCCGTTGCGCGGTCCGACCTTGTTCTCGAAAGTATCGACCAGCGCATCGAGGGCAGGCCGGTCGACCAGCCCCTTTTCGACGAGGACCGATTCCAGTGACTTGACTCGTAATTCGAGATCGGACGGGACGCTCTGGAGCGCGTGACTGTCAGGTTGGCCGACAGTGTGGGCCTGAGCAAGGCCAGGAGTGGCGGCCGCCCCGACGGCTGTCATGGCAGTCTTCAAGAAATTGCGACGGGTGCCATCCATCAGATGCGCCTCCTTCTAGTGGGCGCCGGTGGCGATTATTACATGACGGACCTCGAACGACCGGCATGACGGCCAGGGATCAGGGATCGCTGATCCCTGATCCCTGAGCCCTCCTCCCTCTAGAACGTCAGTCGTCCCCCGACTTGGAACGCGCGCGGACCGCCAGAGCCGAACACCTGCGAGGCGCGGTTGGTGGGCTGGCCGAAGGTCGCGGTGTTACTGAGATTGAAGCTGTAGCCGCCGAGGTTCGCGACGTTGAAGAGGTTGAACCCCTCGACGAACACCGCCACCTTGCGCGTTCCGAACGCAAACGTCTTCGTGACGCGAATGTCCTGCGAGCTGAAGCTGTCGCCGAACTCATAGTCGGCCGGCAGCGCCAGCGGTGCGATCACCTGGCCGCGCGCGTCGCGCTGGCCGCCGTACTGCGAGTTGTACGCCGCCACCGCCTTGGCGAGATCTTCCCGGTTGCAGCCGCGATTGAAGCAGTTGTAGTCCACGCCGGGAATCGGGGTGGTGGTGGTGCCATCGCCGTCGAGATCGACGTTGGCGATGGTCGGCATCACCGGGCTCTTGCTGGCCATCGCCGAGATGAAGCCGATTTGAATGTTGCCCGGCAGGTCGAACAGCGCCGACACGTTCAGCAGATGCTGCGCGCCGGTCGGACCCTCGTTGGCGAAGTAGTTGTCGAGGTTGCTGATGCCGTTGATGGTGGTACGGTCGGTCAGCGCGTAGGACACGCCAAACAAATAGCGATTCGAAAACCTCTTGTCGAGCTTGACGAGCAGTGCGTTGTAGGTCTCGCGCCCGCCCGGCGTCCAGAACGTGATCGGCCCATTCGAACACTGCGCGTTGACGTCGGCGCGTTGCGCTGCAGTCGTGCACTGCGGGATGACCGGGGTTTGCACGCCGTTGATGAAGCGATTGAACCGGTTCCTGTCGAGCGAGCCGAGCAGCGTATCGTCGAACCTGCGACGGACCGCCTCGACGCCGAGCACCATGTTGCCGGCCAGCTCGCGCTGGATGCCGAGGCTCATGTGGAGGGCGTGCTGCACCGGGTACTCGTGCGGGTAGAGATCGCCCGCGGTCTTGCCGAGCTGAATGTTCCGCACCGACAGATCGTTGAGGTCGCGCGGCGCGAGCTGCGCCTGCACCGCGCCGATTTGCGCGTTGTAGATTTGCATGAACTGGCCGACCGTCAGGTTGGTGACCTGCCCGCTCGCCGGCAGTGCCGCGCCAACGGCGACCGGCTGGCCGGTGTTGAGATTGATGATGCCGGGGAAGATGTTGACGAAGCTGGTGTGCGGCACCTGCAGCCGCCCGTTGCCGACCGGCCCAATCGCCGCGCGCTCCTGCAGCCGCCGCCACAGCAGCTCGGTTTCCCAGTACAGGCCCGCGCCGCCGCGCACCACCGTCTTGTTGTCATCGCCGACCGTCCAGGCGAAGCCGACTGACGGCGACCAGTTGTTGTAGTTGTTCTCGGTCGGGCTGAGATCGGGGCCGTAGAGCGGCGTGAGGTACGCCGGCTTGTCGAGGTCGCGGTTGACCAGCGTGCTCTCGAAGTTCCACGCCAGGCCGTAGTTGATCGTCAGGTGCGGCTTCGCACGCCAGGTATCCTGCGCGTAGAAGCGCATCCGGCGGTTGACCTTTGCCTTGTCGACGTTGTACGGCGGCGGCTGTGCCGGATCGCCGACGCCCACGACGCCGCCGGCGAACGGCAGATTCAGCAGATCGGCATTGGTCCGTATCGTGGTCGGCAACGTCGGGAACAGCGCCCCAATCGTCGCTGCCGGCGCTAATCCGCGGATGAACTCGGGCGCGAAGCCGACGTTGCACGCCGGATCGCAGAAGCCCCAGAAGCCCGTGCCCGGCGCGTACTCGAACTCGGTGCCGAAGCGGAGGCGATGCTCGCCCTTGACCCACGTCAACGTGTCGACAAACGTGTAGCGATAGAGATCGCGGCCCTGCGTTGCGTTCGAGGTGTTGCCCACGGTGATGTTGGTGCCGTTGATATTGATCTGCGGGCCGCCGAGGCCGATGCAGTCGCCACAGGTCGCCTCGTTGGCGAACAGATTGCGATTCCGCCAATACGTGAAGTTGCCGCGGAAGTCGTTGAGGAGCTTCGACGTCAGAATCGAGGTGAGACCGACGACGGCCTGCTCCGACCGGTTGACGTTACGCAGCCAGTTGGACGGCAGCGCGGCGGCACCGCTCGGTCCGAAGCCGCTGTTCTGGTCGTGCGAGTAGCGGACGAACGCCGTGTGGTTGTCGTTCGCTCGCCAGTCGAGACGCGCACTGATCAGGTGACCGCTGTACGGATTCGGAAAGACCCCGCCAAGCGAGCTGGCCGACGCGAGGTTGGGCTGGAACGACACCACGCCTTCCTGATCGGTGTGCTCGTAGTTGCCGAAAAAGAAGAGACGGTTCTTGCGAAGCGGACCGCCGAGCCAGACGCCCGGATTGCTGCGGGAGAATTTCGGATTGGGATTGAGTGGATCCGGCCGCAACGCGGGATTGGCCGCCATGTCGTTGTTGCGGAAGAACATGTAGGTCGATCCCTTGAGGTCGTTGCTCCCGGTGCGCGTCACGATGTTCACCGAGCCGACGCTGGTGATGCCGGTGGACAAGTCGAAGTTGGCCGACGACAGCTGGAACTCCTCGACCACTTCCTGCGAGAAGTTCATCCCGGTGTTGCCTTCGATGCTGTTGCGGATGTTGCCGCCGTCCACCGTGATCGCCGTCTTGTTCGAATCGCCACCCAGGATCGACACCGAGAACAGCGAGTTGTACTGCGAGGTCGAGCCCGGGCTCGCCGTCACGCCCGGCTCGAGGAAGGCGAGCTGCAGGAAGCTGCGGCCGTTGAGCGGCAGCTCCTGGATTTTTTGCCGGGTGATGACGCCGGTGACGGAGTGGGCTTCGGTTTCGACGTGGATGGCGTTGGCGGCCACGTTGACCACTTCGGTGGCCGTGCCGACCGCCATGTGGATGTCGACGGTCGCGACCCGGCCCGTGGCGACATTGACCTCGCTCTGCTGCGTGCGGAAGCCGGACAGCTCGGCCCGAACCTCGTAGGTACCGACCGCGAGCGCCGGCGCCGAAAACGTGCCGTCGGTGCTGGACGTCAAGTGCCGCTCGGCGCCCGTTGCGAGATGCCGAATCGTGATGGTGGCGCCCGGCACCACGGCATCCGTTTGATCGCGGACCGTGCCCGAGATGGTGCCTGCGGGCGCTTGCGCCCAGACGGCGGTGGCCACCAACAACGCCAGGCACGTGCTCATGAAATGGCGCACGGCCCAAGAGTTCATCGTCATAAGTTCTCCTTCAAAAGTGAAGACAAGTTCACGCGTCGCGATTCGCGCGCGTCGTCGCGCTGATCTGCAAGTCGATCCCGTTCGGTGTCGTCGTGTGGTAGCTCTTGTACTGTGAGGTGTGGATGTCGCCTCGCCCGCCCGTGTCGACGCGGGCGTTCAGCCCGCGCTTCTCGAGTTCCGCCTTGACGTCATCGGGATCGAACGGCGTGATGCCGAACGAAATGTGGCCGATCGACGCGCGTCGCGCGGCGGGCGGCGCGCCCGGCGCAGGGGCGGGGCGGTTGCCGCGGCGGATGATGATGCCGCCGAGATCGCCGATCTGCATCGAGTGCTGGCTGCCCTCGTCGGTGCCGAGCTTCCAGCCGATCAGCGAATGATAGAACGCGGCGGTCTCCTTGTAGTTCGACACTTCAAATGAAATGTGATCGAGCCACACCGTCTTCCAGTTGGGCGACGCGAACGGCGCCGGCACCGACGTCTTGCCGCTGGCGGCTCCCTGGCGCCGGTTCGTCCGGTTGCCGTTGCTGATCTGCAGGTCGAAGCCGTCCGGATCTTTTACGTGGAAGCTCTGAAACTCTTTGCCATGGTTGTCCGCGACCGGATTGAGGCCGCGCTTTCTCAACTCCGCTTCGACCGTCTTCGCATCCCACGGATCGATGCCCCAGCAGAAGCCGTCGTAGGCCGCGAGCCGCGGCGCGCGCGGCGGGCCGCCCTGGCCACCGCCGGCGGCGGGATTTGCCGGGGGAGGGGCCGGCGCGGCTGCCGGCGCTTGATACCCGCCGCGCAGCACGAGACCGCCCCAGTCACCAATCTCGAGCACCGCCTGCGTGCCGTCGTCACTCCTGATCTTCCAGTTCATGAGCGCGGCATAGAAGGCGGCCTCCTTTGCATAGTCCGCCGCCTGGCAGGACAAGTGATCGAGCCACACGGTTCTCCACCCGGTCGGCTCGAAGGGAAGCCTGGCGGGGGTGGGGTCACATTCCGGCGTGCCGGCGCGGGCCCCGCCGCACTGGCCCTGCGCGAGCGCGGCGGCCGGGCGCATGGCCACGGCCATGCCCAGCGCCTGCAACAGTTGCCGGCGCGAAATTCGGCCGCGGTCGAAGTCGTTGAACAGGGTCGAAAGTGCGTTGGTCATGGGCCAGTCCTCCGGAAACCCGACACCCGGATTACCGACCCAGAGTATGTGAGCGAGCGTCGGGTTTGGCAAGGCCCGCCCGGAGGGGGTTGCGCCTAGCAGGCTGCTGAAAAAGGGGTACCCATGACGTCCTGAACGAGGTTTGCCAGAAGCCCTCGCTGATCACGATCCGCCTGGCCATTTGCGCTTCGTCTTCGGCATTGAACGTGCGGCCGGCGATCGGCTTGACGCCGAGCACGTCGAAGATACCCGCGGTCACCCATTGCCGCGGCACCGTTTCGGGATTGCGCGAGGGCGACCTCGCTAATGCTACGAACGTGGCATATGGCTACGTAT
>JANOZI010001078.1:0-1874 GCA_031429375.1 Acidobacteriota bacterium
CGGAACTCGCCGACCTGATCGGGCCACAGCATGTTCTGACCGCCGCTGGCGACAGGCGTCGTGCCACTGAACCGCGCAGGCCCGTACCTCAGGACGTCCGGGTCGTTGGCGGCGAGTTGCGTGAGGATCGGACCCGTCCACGGACCGCCGACGATCGTATAGCTCGTGGACACGACGATGCCCTTCGGCGCGTTCCAGGTGCCTGCCACGCGGAATGAACCGGGCGTCCACGTTGGCGTGTTTCGCAACGAGTTCCCGGTCGCAAGGCTGTTGTTGTCAACCGGATCCTGGTTCCGCCAAATGGTCCGGTCGTTCGCGAACGCGTCCGGCTGAATGAAGCCCGCCGGATCGGTCGGGTTCCAGGTGCCGTCTTCTTTCTGCCACTGGCGCTGGATGCTCGACATCGCCTGGAAGTTCTTCGACATGTTCTTCGCGACCGTGAACATCACTTCGTGGTACTGCTGGCGCGCCCAGGTCCGATTGGTCAGCCTGAAGATCTGGCCCGAGCGCGGATCCACCTTACCGAACCCGCCGAACGGAAGACCGGGTGCGTCCGGCCAGAACCCGTTGATGTCCACCTGCGCGTAAGAGTCGCGGAACGTCTTGTGCGTGTAGGCCACGTCGACGCTCATGTCGAATGGCAGCTGGCGCACATAGCCCGTCGTGAACTCATCGACGAACGGCTGATGGAAATCCGGATCGAACCGCTGGCTGTCCACGGATGGCGGCACCGCGGGGGTCAACACCTCAGATTCAAAAATCCCGTCGCCGTTGGCGTCGTAGATTGTCTTCGAGGATGCCGTCGGGTTGCCTGAGAACGCAGCCACGGCGTCCCGGCCTCCCATCAGCTGCCGGTGCACGCGCGCGAAGCTGGCCCGCACGACGTTCTTCGCGTCGTCGTCCAGCAGGAGCGCGCCGCCGAGGCGCGGCGCCACCTCGACACTCTTTTCGATCTCGAAATTCCGGAGGATGTCGAAGCGCCTGACGAAGTCAGCCCGGACGCCGAGCGTCATCGTGAGGCGATGGATCGGCCGCCACGTGTCCTGAACGTAGACCCCGTAGTCGCGGTCTTGCCCATTGGTGTTGACGTTCTCGAGCGCGCTCGTCACGAACGTGCGTGAGAACGGGATCGTCCCCGAGTTGATGTTATTCGGGTCTCTCAGCCTCACCGATTCCGCGTTCTGCCCGCTGGGATCGATGACGATGGCGGTGCCCTTGTAGTAGTTGCGCGGCATGAGCAGGAAGCCGGTCTGGAACTCGTGCGACCCGCCCAGCCCTTCCGGCTTGAACCACGTCACGTCGCCACGGATCACCGAGTACTTGGAATTCTCGATCGCCATCGTGCCGTAGCCGCCTTCGTTGAAGATGTTACCCACGCCGGTCGGGATGCCCTGGTTCAGCGTGGTGTTCTGGAAAATGCTGACCGGCACGCCGAGAGCGATCAGGCTCCGGTCGTAGCTGCTCTGGTCGTTGCCCTGCTTGTTGTTGTAGTTGAAGGCAAACTTGGTCGTGAGGGTCTGTCCATAGGTGGACTGCAGCGACACGCCGTACAGCCCGCCGCCCACGTCGGTCACCGTCGTGCGATTGGCCTCGTTCGAGCGGACCGATTGCTGCCGCATCCGATCGTACTGGACGACGCCCACGAGCTGGTGATTCGAGGCGACCTTCGAGGTCAGCTTGACGAACGGCTGATGTGAGTGCAGCTGGTTCGCCGGGAAATTGCCGACGAGATCGGGGGCGAACGCCTGGAAAGCTTGCACGTCGGCGGGCGAGCGGTCCACCGTGGAATCGATGAACGCCCGGCGATAGGCGCCGAAGATCCAGGTCTTGTCGCGCAGAATCGGGCCGCCGAGCGACAGGTCGGACTGGTCGAC
>JANOZI010001079.1:0-4744 GCA_031429375.1 Acidobacteriota bacterium
ACATACTGTCCCATGTTGATGGGGTTGATCGGCTTGAGCTCGGTGGCGCGGCCGCCCTCGGCCCGGGCCCAGATGGCATCGCCGACGAGCGGCGCGACGTGGCTGGTGGCAGGGATCGGCCGTGGCGGCGACAGCCGCAGCGCGACGGAAAAATAGATCACCGGCAGCATCATCGCCAGGCCGAGGCCGGCGATGGCCAGTCCGATCAGCGTTCGCGCTGGTGGCAGGCGCACGCTAGCTTTATATCACAAAGTTATTTGCAAAACTCGGCGAACGGCCGGGCCCTCGCGCCGATCGGTGCTACGCAGTTTTTCTGGCGGGTTTGCCGGTCCTGGGTTTCGGCCGTGTCCGCCGCGGGATGTCCGGGGCAGCGGCCTTCGCGCGCTTCCGGTACGGCACCTTCTCCATGCGGATCTTCCGGTCGAGCGCCTCGGCGATGACGTCTGCTTGCCGGTTGGCCGCCCACATCTCCAGCTCGGCGTCGCCGACCGCCTGGACGCTGATGCGCAGCGTCCCCTGCCGCTCCCGGACTTCGATGGCTTTGACCACACCGTTGCGGCTGCGGTCCAGCGTCTCTGCGAGGCGCAGGAACGCCGACAGCACTTCGACCGTCCTGCGGGTGCCGCGAGTGAGATCGGCAATCAGGTCGTGGTGGGCTTGAGGCGTGGCACGCCGGTGGTAACGGGCGAGCAGCGCCATCATCTCGATTTCTTCGGGCGCGAAGCCTCGCAGGTTGCCGTTCTTGATCAAGTAATACGAGTGGCGGTGATGGCCCTTGAAGCTGATGTGGTTGCCGATATCGTGCAAATACGAGCCGAACTCGAGCCACTCACGCTCTTTGTCACCGAGGCCGTGGATCCGCTTGGTCTGGTCGAATAGCGCCAGTGCCAGCTCGGCCACATGCCGTGAGTGCTCACTTTCCCAGCTGCAGCGCTCCGCCAGCTCGATCACCGAACGCTTGCGCACATCCGGGTAGCGATCGACGCGCGCGATATCGCGGCGGTGTCGGTGAATGTAGTCCAGCAGCACGCCTTCGCGAAGCGCAAGGTCGCAGAGCGTGATCTCGTCGGCTTCGAGGTTCCTGAGCAGCGTGTCGAGCAACACCGCGCCCGCCACCATCAGGTCCGCCCGGCGCGGATCCTGCCCCGGCATGCGCAGGCGCTCCTCCAGGTTCTTCTCGACCGCCATCTTCCGGACGCGGTGCAGGCTCTTGGCCGGCACCCTGAGGTTGCGCACCTCGTCCGGGGCTTCGCCCTGATCGATCGCCGTCGCAACCGTGCCCAGCGACACGATCGTGCCCGAGGTGCCAATCACGCGATCGTATCCCGCCTCGACGATGCGCTCGAGGTAGCGATCGACTTGATCGCCGATGAACTTCGTCATCTTGCGCTCGTCGCGATCCGAAATCGGATCGGAGTCGACGAAGTGTTCCGTAAGACGGATCACCCCGATCTTGAAGCTGCGCGCGAACTTCATCTCGCGGCCGCTGCCCAGCGTGATTTCGACGCTGCCGCCGCCGATGTCGATCACGACGGCGGCCTTCGGGGTGTCGACGCCGTAGACGGCGGCGAGGTGGATGAGGCGGGCCTCTTCGATGCCGGTAATGATGCGGGGACGCACGCCGGTCTTGCGCTCGATGGCCTTGAGAAAGGCGCCGCCGTTTTCGGCCTCACGCGTCGCGCTGGTTGCGACCGCAAGGATCTCGTCGACCTGGTGCGACTTGGCGAGGCGCTCGAATTTCGACAGCGCCTGCAACGCGGCGGCCATCGCCTCGCGCGTCAGTTTCTTGCCGTCGAGGCCGCCGGCCCCCAGCCGGACCATTTCCTTTTCGCGGTCGATGACCTCGAAGGAAAAATCCGGACGGACCTGCACCACGATCATGTGGACGGAATTGGTGCCGATGTCGATGGCGGCAAGTCGCATGGCTCACGTTACAAAGGTATAATGAAAAACTCATCCTAACATGGAGCGTACAACCCTCTCGGTCGCCCTCCTCCGTCAGCGGCTCGTCTCGTTGTTGAAGGCCATGCCGGCGGCGCAGGCCGGCGATGAGAGCTCGGTTCACCAGGCCCGCGTCGCGTCGCGGCGCCTGCGCGAAGCGCTGCCGGTCCTGGGCGCCAGTGCCGACGAGCGGACGCTCGATCGCGCGGAGAAGCGCGTCAGGCGGCTGACGCGCGCCCTCGGCCCGGTTCGCGAATTGGACGTTACATTGTTGTTACTTGCCGAGCTCGAGTCCAAAGGCGCGACCGCGCCCCGGGCGATCGCGCGCGTGCGTGAGAAAGTCACCGCCGAGCGGCTGGCGCGGCGCAGTGAGATGCTCGAAGAAATCACCCCGTCACGTCTCAACCAGTTGTGCAAACGGCTGGTCAAGGTCGCGGCGCCGGATTCGCCGGCGGAGCCGCCGGCCGACGCGCTCGTCGAAGTGGCCCAGCAGGCCGGTAAGCGCGCGCGCCGACTCCGATCGGCGATCGAGCACGCCGGGTCTATTTATCTGGCCGATCGGCTGCACCGCGTGCGCGTGGCCGCCAAGAAACTCCGCTACGCCGTCGAAATTCAGCGCGAGCTGACGCACTCGAGGGCCACCGCGCGGCTGACGCGCCTCAAGGCGCTACAGGAGTTGTTGGGACGGATGCACGACCTCGAAATCCTGATCGATCGCACCCGCGCCGTGCAGGAAGCGCTGCCGGCCGGGGATCGCCGCGGCATGGCGGAGCTCGATGCCCTGGTGCGCGCGCTCGAAGATGAATGCCGCGAGGGCCATGCCGCCTATATGCAGTCGCGGTCCGCGATGTCGAGACTCTGCGACGGCATCATTCTCGCGACGGCCGACGGCCGTCCCAGTGCAGCTGCCTGACCCCTATGGCCGCCATCCTCGAAATCTACCTGGTTCGACACGCCGTCGCCGCCGAGCGCGGTCCGAAGTATCCCGACGATCGCCTGCGGCCGCTGACGCCCGAAGGCGTGAAGCGCTTTCGCCAATCGGTGAAGGGCTTGAGCAAGTTCGGCGTCGAGATCGATCAGGTGCTCACCAGCCCCCTGGTGCGCGCGCGCGACACCGCCACGCTGCTGGCCTCGGCCCTCAAGCCCAAGCCGCCGATCGAAGAGATCGAGGCGCTGGCCCCCGGCGGCCGCCACGTCGCCATCGTCGAGGCGATCAAGGCAAGCGCCAAACGCCACCGGCGCCTTGCGCTCGTGGGACATCAACCGGACCTGGGTGAGTTTACCGCCCGGCTGTTGGGCTCGCGGGGCGGCGTCGAATTCAGGAAAGGCGCGATCTGCCTGATTGACGTCGACAGCGCGACGCCAGGCGGCCCTGGCACCTTGCGCTGGTTCCTGCCGCCTCGGGCCTTGCGCGCAATCAGCGACAAGTGACGCCGCTGCGCGCCACCGTCATCATCAATCCCATCGCCGGCGCCGGCCGCACCGCTACCCTTGCCGCTTGCTCCGAACTCGCCAGATCCACCCTTGCTCGGCACGGGTTCGAGGCAGAGATTCGCGTCACGGGCGGCCCGGCGGACGCGCATCGCTTTGCCGCCGAAGCCAGGCACGCCGGACATGACCTCGTTGTTGCGTGGGGAGGTGACGGCACTGTGAACGGCGCCGGAGCGGCGCTGGCGGGATCGCAGGTGCCGCTTGCGGTGATCGGAGCCGGATCGGGAAACGGCCTCGCGCGCGATCTCGGGCTGCCGCTCGTGCCGGCCGCCGCTCTCGAGATTGCTGCGGCCGGAGAGACGCGCGCGATTGATGCCGGAGAACTGAACGGGTCGCTGTTCTTCAATGTGGCCGGCATCGGCCTGGACGCCTGCATCGCGGATCGAATGGCATCACCCAACGCGCGGCGCGGGCTGCTCGGCTACGTGCTGGCGACCTTCAGCGAGATGCCGTCCTACCAGCCGTGCGAGTACTCGATTGCCATGTCGGAAGATGGCGGGCCGCCGCTGCTCACGCGCGCGATCTTCATCGCGATCGCCAACTCGCGCCAGTACGGCAAGGGCGCCCAGATCGCCCCGCTCGCGAGCCTGGACGACGGCATCATGGATATCGTGGTCGTCAAGCCGCAGTCGGGCCTGCGGATCGTGTCGCGGCTGCCGTCGTTCTTTCGCGGCACTTTGCGCGAAGACGATGGTGTGCTGATGCGAACCGCCTCCAGCCTCGAAATCAGCTCGGATCAGCCGATTCGGTTCCACGTGGACGGCGAACCGCGCGACGCGGTCGAGCACCTGTCGCTGCGTACACGGCCCAAAAACCTGTTGGTACGGACACCGAGGCAGTTGACGTAGAAGTATCCGCACGAGGGTTCCGCACGAGGGTTCCGCACGAGGGTTCCGCACGAGGGTTCCGCACGAGGGTTCTGCACGAGGGTTCCGCACGAGGGTTCTGCACGAGGGTTCTGCACGAGGGTTCTGCACGAGGGTTCTTAAAGAACCTCATTACAGAACCTCCGTGTGGAACCTCCGTGAGGAACCTCCGTGAGGAACCTCCGTGAGGAACCTCCGTGAGGAACCTCCGTGAGGAACCGTCGTAATAGAATCAATCTGCGTCATGCCGTCCACCCTCCCGTCCGCCGCCATCGACGCGCTGGCGAAAGGACTGCATCCCGACCCGTTCGCAGTGCTCGGACCGCACGAGGTCACGGGCGGCCTCGCCATTCGCGCGTTCCGGCCCAACACGCGCGCCATCGAGGGCTTTGAGCGGATCCATCCCGAGGGTGTCTACGAAAAGATCGTCCCCGCCGCGACGCGCG
>JANOZI010001080.1:0-3543 GCA_031429375.1 Acidobacteriota bacterium
CCGGACCTGCTCGGTGAGCTGTTAACGGAAGTGCGCGGCCTTCGCGTCGCGATGGAGCGCGCCGCCACGGTCGGCGCGCGCATCCAGCTGCTGGTCGGGCGGGTGCAAATCCAGGAACAGCGGATCGCCGAGCTCACTCGACGGAGTGCCGCGCTCCGCGAAGAGATGTCGCGTCTCGACCTCGCCATCAGCGAGATGGCGTCGAGCGCTAAAAGCCTCGAGGGGGCCTCCGCCAAAACGCCCGACATGCAGAAAGAGATTGAGAGCCAGCTGGAAAGCCTGCACGCGCAGCTGGCCCTTACCGAAAAGCGGCGGCAGGAACTGGCCAACGACGACGCCCAAATCGCGCAGCAGATGTCAGCCGACCAGGGCCGCTGGACCGACGTCAACAACCAGCTCGATCAGCTCGAACGATCGTTGACGCCGCCTAAGCAATAGCCAGGGGCACCCGTGACACGCCCGAGGACCAGCGCGGCCCGACTCCGCATTCATGGCGGACGCTCCTATTTGGCGACGCAGGCGAAGTTCGCAGCCTCGTCGAGACTGCCGGATCCGTTGTACACAGCTACCTGAGGATACGGGCACAGCGGGCGCGTACGATCGACAGCGCCGCTTGTCATATGCGACGCGATCAGCGATGCCGGCTTCGTCCCCTTCTCCACCCACTGCTCCAGCGCGCCAACCGCGTCGAACGTGTTGGGACCCGGGCCCCCGGCGCAGTGCAGCATGCCGGGCGCCATGAACAGCCGCACGAAATCATCGGTCTCCTTCGCCCCCATCACCTTCGATACGCTGTTGTAGTAGTTGATGCTGTTGCCGGCCTGGATCAGCTGATCGTTCCAACCGTGGTACATGATCAGCTTCCCGCCGCGGGATTTGAACGCCGCCAGATTCGGATCGATCGCGTTCATCGACGCCGCCAGTTTCTCGTCAGTGGCCGCGACGTCCTTGTCGAAATCAAACGTCTTCCAGTCCCAGTTCGCGTTGCCATTCACGAAGTACTTCTGGGTCTCGACCGGAATCTGGAACGGCTGAGGACCGCCAGACACCGCCGTCCAGGTCAGCTCGCTGCCCGGCGGCATGCCGGGAAACAGTTCCTGCTTCGTGCGCGGGTTCAGCGCCGGACCATAAATCTTCCTGGCCGCTTCGAGCTGCGGCGCCGTCAGGCACGCCTCGCTCTCGGCGCCCGGGCACAGCAGCGCGCCGGGATCGAAGCGGCAGGCCGGAGGATTTTCGATCAGACCATCGGACGCGCCGTCGCGCGCATCACACGCCGCGAGCGCCGCCTTGTTGAGCAACGCCAGCTTGACGGTCGAAAGGTGCGCGGCCGGATCCCTGAGCGTCGCCGCGCTCCGCCACAGCGTTCCCACGTGCAGGTGGGTCCAGAAGTTGGCGGGCGCGCCGGCGACGATGCCGTCGTAGTCGTTCGGAAAGCGCTGCGCCTCCATCAACCCCTGCCGTCCACCGGTCGAACACCCGACGAAATACGACAAGCGCGGCCCATTGCCGTAGAAGGCCGCGACGATGGCCTTGGCTTTGACCGTCGTCTCGTGGATCGCGCGGTAGGCAAAGTCGGTCACGAGCTCGGGATGGCCGAGCGCCCACGACCCGCCAGGTGTTGAATGGCCGGTGTCGGTGGACGCGGTCGCGTAGCCGCGGTTGATCGCGGTCGCCATCGCGCCGTAACTGATCACACCGGCAAATCCCCCGCCGCCTACCGCCTGGAACTTGCCGTTCCAGTTCGCCACGGGCATCCACACTTCGAAGGTGATCGCCGGCGTGACGCGCCCGACGACGCGACAGGCGGCCGGCACAGGCAGCGGCTTGGGCGCAGAGCCCGGGCCCGCGCTCGTGGGCGGGGTAAACGGCCCCTCCGGCACCAAGACGGCCGACAGGATCGTGGTGTCGGGCAGCGACAGTGACTTCAGGCCTTCGCACGGCGCGGCGCCGGCCGCGACGACAAAGTTGGCCGCAAGCGCGAGGGTGGTCAGCATGGCGCGCATGTTATCTCCAGCGGAGCGTATTAACGAATTCTCTTCGGTCGGGCCGCTAAGATCCTTGTAGCGTCGTGCCCGGATCAATAGACTAGGCCCTCACGCAAAACACACGAGGGACGCCCATGGCCCAGGTTTCGATCACGGTGAACGGCAAGGTGCGGAAAGCGGACGTCGAGCCGCGCCTGTTGCTGACCCACTTTCTTCGGGAACATCTCAATCTCACCGGCACGCACCTCGGATGCGACACCAGCCAGTGCGGCGCCTGCACGGTGCTCGTCGACGGCCGCAGCGCGAAGTCGTGCACGCTCTTTGCGGTGCAGGCCGACGGCGCCGTGGTCACGACCATCGAGGGGCTCGCCAAGGATGGCCAGCTTCACGCGCTGCAGACCGCCTTCTGGGAAGAGCACGGGCTGCAATGCGGCTATTGCACGCCCGGCATGATCCTGGCGGCGGTCGATCTGCTGCAGAAAAACCCGAAGCCGACCGAGCAGCAAATCCGCGAAGGCATCTCCGGTAATTACTGCCGCTGCACCGGCTACCAGCACATCGTCAACGCCGTTCAACGCGCGAGCAAGGGGTAGCCATGGCCACCACAACACCGGTATTGCCCAAGCTCGTCGGCCAGCGCGTCAAGCGCCGCGAGGACCCGCGTTTGATCCAGGGCCTGGCCTCGTACGTCGACGACCTCAAGGTCGCCGGCATGCAGTACCTCGCGTTCAAGCGCAGTGATGTCGCCCACGGGCGCATCAAGAAGATCGACACCAGCGCCGCCGCGGCGATGGACGGGGTCGAGGCGGTGTACACCGGCGCGCAGATTGCGGAGATCGTCCCGCCGATGCCGATCGGTACGCCGTTCCCATCGCCGGCCCATCACGCGGTGGCGGTCGACACCGTGCGCTATGCCGGTGAGGCCGTCGCGGTGGTGGTCGCACGCGATCGCTACGTCGCGCGCGATGCCGCCGATGCGATCGTCATCTCGTACGAGCGGCTGCCTGCCGTCGTCGATCTCGAGCAGGCGATGACGGGCCAGCCGGCGGTGATCCACAAGGACTTCGCCAATAACCTCGCCGTAGCGTTGGTGCCGGGCGGCACGGGCGTGGGCGCGGACTACTCCGTCGATGACACCGCCATCAACAAGGCGTTCGCGGCCGCTGAAGTGGTGATTTCGCAGCGGATGGTGAATCAGCGCCTCGCGCCGACGGCCATGGAGGGGCGCGGCGTGCTGGCGCACTACGAGCCCGGCCGCGGCACGATGACGATCTGGTCGTCGACCCAGAACCCGCACATCCTGCGGACGATGATCGCGGCGATGAACGGGCTGGGGCAGGACCAGGTCCGCGCGATCGCTCCCGAAGTGGGCGGCGGCTTCGGCGCGAAGATCAACATCTACGCCGAAGAGTACGTCGCGGCGGCGATCTCGAAGAAGCTGGGCGTGCCGATCAAATGGGCCGAGGATCGCTCCGAAGCGTTCGTGGCGACGTACTCTTCGGCGTAGATGTTGATCTTCGCGCCGAAGCCGCCGCCCACTTCGGGAGCGATCGCGCGG
>JANOZI010001081.1:0-4979 GCA_031429375.1 Acidobacteriota bacterium
TCAGGATTGCACAGCCCGTCCTATTTGCAATGCGCGCTCGTGCTTCAGCATCCGCGCGATGCGGAAGTGCTCGGCGCCGCCCTGGGTGTCAGGGTCCGACCGCTCGGGGCCGCCACCGTGCTGTCACCCGCGCTCGGCGGCATCGTGATCGGCCAGGAAGTCGGGCGCGCGCTCCGCGTCCGCGCGATGTTCGCCGAGCGGCAGGACGGCACGCTGACCCTGCGGCGCGGCTTCACGCTCGAGCCCGGGGAAAAGGTCCTCGTCGTCGAAGATGTCGTCACGACCGGCGGCTCGACCCGCGAGACCATGGAGGTGGCGCGCGCGGCCGGGGCGGTCGTGGTCGGCGCCTGCGGGATCGTCGATCGCAGCGGCGGCAAGCAGGACCTCGGGGTGCCGTTTCACGCGCTGCTGTCGATGGTGGTGCCGTCGTATCGAGCGGAGGAATGTCCGCTGTGCAAGGACGGCGTGCCGGTCGTCAAGCCAGGGTCCCGCAGCTAGCGCGTGCCACGAACGCTAAAAATCACCATCGCCTACGACGGCTCCGAGTACGCCGGGTGGCAGCGGCAAACCAACGCGCACACCATCCAGGCGGCGATCGAAGACGAGCTCGCCGTGATTCTTGGCGAGCACCACGCGATCGTCGCGGCCGGGCGCACCGATTCCGGCGTCCACGCCGCGGCGCAAGTGGCCAGCGTGACGATCGATCACCCGATCCCGATAGACGAGCTGTTGCGCGCGCTCAACGGGCGGCTGAAGGCGGGCGACATTCGGATCCGTGCAATCGACGAAGTGTTCGACGGTTTCGACGCACGGGTTTTCGCGAAAACCAAGACGTATCGCTATGCGATTTGGAACGGGCCCGCGCCCAACCCGTTCATCCGCCACGTCGTCTGGCACGTGCCGCAGGTACTCGATCTCGATCGCATGATCGCCGCCACCGCAGCCCTGGTTGGCGAGCACGATTTCTCCGCGTTCCAGGGCAGCGGCAGCGACGTGAAGACCACCGTCCGGCGGATGCTCGCCGCGGAGCTGGTCGAAGTCGACATCAATACCGATCAACCGGTCGCGCTGTCCGCCCTCGAGCACCGCGCCCCCCGGGCGGACGGCCGGCTGCTGCGATTCGAGATCACGGGAACCGGTTTTCTGCGGCACATGGTCCGCACGGCCGTGGGCACGCTGGTGGATATCGGCCGCGGCAACATTCCGCCAGAGCAGATGGCGGCGATCATCGCAACACGCGATCGCGCGTGCACTGGTCAGACCGCACCTCCACAGGGGCTAATACTCTGGAAAGTGACGTATTAGTTCCGCACGAAGGTTCCTCACGAGGGTTCCTCACGAGGGTTCCTCACGAGGGTTCCTCACGAGGGTTCCTTACGGGGGTTCGAGGCCTGCCGATCCACAGTGACATGAGCCACATCAGGAACGCCGCCGCGACGATCACCATGGCGAGTCGCATGAACGCGGCCACATCCAACATTTCGATCCCCGTCCAGCGATACTGCGTCAGCCGGGCGCCGCGCTCGGTCGCCCAGTGCCACGCGGTGTGCGCGACGAGCGCCGACATCAGGATCGTGCCGATGCGCTCCGCCACGACGTAGCGGAAGATCAACGAGAGCACCGGAATGGTGATCACCAGCACCAGCAGCTGGCCGATCTCGACGCCGACGTTGAACGCGAGCAGCGACGTGACCAGGTGCTCTCCGGCAAACTGCAGCCGCTCGCGCAGCAGGAACGAGAAGCCGAAGCCGTGGATCAGGCCGAAGCCGAAGGTCATCACCCAGCGGCGGTCGAGATTCGCGCCCGCGATGTTCTCGAACGCCATATAGAGAATCGACACCGCGATCAGCACCTCGATCAGCGGCGGAAACCAGAGACTGTCCGGCGCCATGCCGTATGCCGACGCGATCAACGTCACCGAATGGGCCACCGTAAACGCCGTCACGACGATCACGAGCGGCCTGAGCTTCCGGAACGGGATCACCAGGCACAACAGGAACAGCAGGTGATCGATGCCGTCGAGAATGTGGAAGAACCCTTCTTTCGCGAACAGGTAGAAGGCCTGATGCCACCGCGGATCCAGGTGGACGATGCCGGTGCCGGCGTGCACGTCGAAGGCGCGCTCGGGCTTGCCCGGCTGCAGGAAGCGCAGCACGACGTTGACCCTGAGGCCGAGCCGCGTGAGTCCCGGGCGAATCGCGTAGTCGGATTGGTCCGAGGCGATGGGGTACTCGAACGCGATGTCCATCAGCCCCTGTTCCCAGTAGATCTGGGTAGCCTGATCGAGCCGGGACCCGGTCAGCAGGTTCGTCCGCGCCGCGTCGTACGATTCGAACGATCGATCGGACGGCAGCGACACCCGCGCCGCCGTCACCCGGGGCCGGGCGAGACGCTCGCCGTTCTCGTACAGTTCGATGAAGTCGACGATCCATAATGTCGCGGCATCGTTGAGAGCCTGATCGATGCGCGAGAAGTCGAGAAACCCGTTGTTCAGGGTGGGGACTTCGATGTCGCGCATCGACTTGAGCGGCACCCGGAGCAGCACCGTGAGCGTCTGGCCCTGCGGCCTCACGAAGCCGGACACGGTGACCTCGTTCGGCACCTCGTGGGCCGCCACGCCGGGTCCCGGCAGGACGAGCAGGGCCACGGCCAGGGCCAATCGGGTCAATAGTTTGCTGGTGATGCGCGCGCTCGACATGCTTATCGGTCCCAAGTATACTGGCCGCCGCAAAAGGCACTTCTTGAGACGGGAGCCACGATGGAGCGGGTAATGAAGAATCGCAAGCTGTATGCAGCCGCGGCGTTTGTCGCGGTCCTGGCCGCCCTGGGCGCAGGGCAGGCCATGATCGACAACGCATCGGCCCAGACCAAACAGGCCCCGAGGTTCGAGGTCGATCCGTTCTGGCCAAAGGCGATGCCCAACAACTGGGTCATGGGCATGACAATCGGCGTCGGCATCTCTTCCGATGATCACGTGTGGGTGATTCATCGAGCCAATGACGCTGGCAGCGGGCTTGACCGCACCGAACTGGCCGTTGTCAAGGAAGGCACTCCGCGCGTGGGCGAATGCTGCAACCCGGCGCCCCCGGTGCTGGAGTTCGACCAGGCCGGGAACCTCGTCGGCAGCTGGGGCGGGCCATCCCCGACCAAGGCCTACGATTGGCCCGAGAGCAACCACGGCATCGTCATCGATCACAAGGGCTTCGTCTGGATCGGCGGCAACGGCCCGCCTGACGCGCACATCCTGAAGTTCACGCGCGACGGCAAGTTCGTGGCGCAGTACGGCAAGGCTGGCGCGCGCATGAAGGCGGGGGCTGCCGGCGAGAAGCCGACCTACGTGGCCAACAGCATGGACATGGACAACTTCGGGCGCGTCGCGAAGATCTTCATCGATCCGAAAGCGAACGAAGGGTACATCGCCGACGGCTACTTCAATCACCGCGTCGCGGTGATCGACCTCGACAACGGCAAGATCAAGCGGTTCTGGGGCGCGTACGGCAACCCGCCAACCGACGAAAATCTCGGTCCCTACGACCCGGCCGCGCCGGTGGCCAAGCAGTTCCGCACCCCCGTGCACTGCGCCATGATGTCGAACGACGGCCTGGTGTATGTGTGCGACCGCCCGAACGACCGCGTCCAGATCTTCACGAAGGAAGGGAAATTCGTGAAGGAAGTATTTGTGGCCAAGGACACACGCGCCGACGGTTCGGTGTGGGACATCGAGTTCTCGAAAGACCCACAGCAGCGGTTCCTCTACATGGCCGACGGCGTGAACGAGCACGTGCGCATCTTCGACCGCCAGTCGATGGAAGAGCTCTACAACTTCGGCTATGGCGGCCGCCAGCCCGGCATGTTCCTGGGCGTGCACAGCATCGCGGTCGACTCGAAGGGCAACATCTACACGACCGAGACCTATACCGGCAAGCGCTTGCAGAAGTTCACGAACAAGGGGATTGGCGCGGTGCCGAAGTCGGGCGTTCCGCCCTGGCCCACCGGACAATAAGGTTGAGTTAACAGTTAAGAGTTAACAGTTGGGCCGGCCAGGAGAGTCTCCCGGGCCGGCCCTTTCTTTTGCCTTCTGCCTGCCCTGAGCGAAGTCGAAGGGCCTTTTGCCTTGTGCCTTGTCCGCAGTAACATCAGCAGACCGACTCCATGAGCCTCGATCAATTGCTGGAGTGGATTCCCGCGGGCGGCCCTGAAGAGGCGCTGGCCCGGCAGGTGACCGAGCAGCGCCTGCCGCGTCACGTCGCCATCATCATGGACGGCAACGGCCGATGGGCCGGGCAGCGCCACCTGCCGCGGGTCGAAGGCCATCGCGCCGGCATCGACGCGGTGCGCGACGTCGTCGAGACGTCGGCCCGGCTGGGACTCGAAGTGCTGACGCTCTACGCCTTCTCGGTCGAGAACTGGAAGCGTCCGCCCGCCGAGGTCGGCACGTTGATGATGCTGCTCAAGCGCTACCTGCGCTCCGAGCTGACGACGCTGCTGAAGAACAACATTCGCTTTCATGTCATCGGCCGCACCGAGGCGCTGTCGCCGGACGTGCTCGAAGAGCTGCGCGATGCCGAGCGCAAGACCGCGTCGAATACCGGCATGCTGTTCAACATCGCGCTCAACTACGGCGGACGCAGCGAGATCGTCGACGCCGCGCGCCGCGCCATGGCGTCGGGGCTCGACCCGCACGAGCTCGACGAACAGGCCTTCGCCAGTTTTCTGTACACCGCCGGCCAGCCCGATCCCGATCTGCTGATTCGCACGAGCGGTGAAATGCGCGTCAGCAATTTCCTGCTCTGGCAGATCGCCTATGCCGAAATCTGGGTCACCGACACGCTGTGGCCCGATTTCCGCTGCAAGCACCTCCTCGAAGGCGTGCTGGCGTATCAGAAGCGCGATCGCCGGTTCGGCGGCATTACCCCTCCCGTGCCGGCCGGTGTCCGCTAACAGATGACCCGGCTTCTCAGTGGCGTCGTCCTCGGCGT
>JANOZI010001082.1:0-2604 GCA_031429375.1 Acidobacteriota bacterium
GACGTAAGGCTGCTTGCTCACCGAAAAGTTGTCAAACGGCTGGAAGTCTGGCCGGAACGCGCGCAGATAGGCCAGGTCCTGGTCGGTTCGACTGATGCCATTCAGGAGATCCGCGTACCGGTAGGTGCCGAAGAACCAGACCTTGTCGCGGACGATGCGGCCGCCGAGCGATCCGTCCCACTGGTTGACTTCCTGGAACGTCGGCAACCCGCCGGGCGCGGCGCCGCCCCTGGTATTGTCGCCGTTCCAGGCCAGCGGCTGGAAGTTGAAACTCACGGTGCCTTTGAGCTGGTTCTGGCCGCGCGGCGTCACCACGTTCATCACCACGCCGGTGCTGAGCGGAGTGGATGCGTCGGCGCCGCCCAGCTTGATCTCGACATCCTGAACGGTATCGCCGCCCAGGCCCATGGAATGGGCGGCCGAGTCGATGTAGGCCGAGGCCGGCGCGCCTTCGAGTTGAAAGGCGTGCGCGTAGATGTGCGAGCCGCGGAAGTAGTAGGCGCGCCGCCCGACGCCATCGTCGACGTTGCGCGACCCGACCCCGGGCGCCAGATCGAGCGCATCGGTGAACAGCCGGCGCGATGTGATCGGCGCCGCTCGAACGAGATCGCCGTCGATGTTGAGCACGCTGGTCGGCCGCCCGGTTTCGATCATCGGCGAATCGCCCGTGACGGTGATGGTCTCGGCCAGTGTCCCGACCTTCATCTGTAATTCAATGGTGAAGGTGATGCCCGCCCGCATGATGATGCCTTCGCGGCGCGAGGTGGAGAAGCCGGCGAGCTCTGCCGCAAGGGCATAGGTGCCGGGCGGCAAATTCAGGAGGCGATAGTAACCACCGCTGTCAGTCACGCCGCTGACCGGCGTCAGCAGCGCGGGGCTCGTCGCGGTGACGGTCACCCCGGGCAGCACCGCGCCTTGCTCGTCCTTGACGTAGCCGCGCAGGCTGCCGTCGCCGGTCTGCGCAAATGCCGATGTGGGGATTGCCAGCCACGCCGCAAACAGGGAAACAAGAAGGAACCGGGACATATCTGCCCTCCTGAAATGAGACGACGGACGCTCCAAACTGTTGCGGAGACTACGCCCATCGTGCGGACATGTCAAAATCGAAATGCAGATGCAGACCAGAAGCACAGCGCGCCGGTTCCACTCATCGAGTCATCGGCCGAAGCTGCTTCCATCGCTCGATGAACTTGACGGCGGCCTGCACGAAGTTCTCGGTCTCGCGGCGGCCCGCTTCCGCCGTCGCTTCACGCGGATCGCGCATGCCCCACGTTCCCGTGTCCGTCATCTCGCGCGTTGACGTGCCCTTTCCGGTCGCCTTGGCTTTGAGGCCTTCGGCCAGAAACACCAGCGTCGCAGTCGGGTCCCCCGCGACCACCTCGGGCAACATCTTCTGCAAATGGTCGGGCATGGTGAGCGATGCGCGACGAGCGGCCTCGAGATCCACGAGGTTGGGCGTCATATAAAGCGATGCCGAGGTCTCACCCACGCCGCCATGCCGGTCGAAGACGCGGTCCGTCGTGGTCGAGGGCACCGCCGCGCGGGTCAGAAACGGTGCCGCCGCCTCGCCCAGTTCGACGGCGATCCCTTCGGTTTCCTGGTTGATTCGATCGGCGATGTAGCGGGTGATGATCTGATTACCGCCGTGGCTGTTGAGCAGGAGAAAGCGCTTGAAGCCGTGCTTCATCAGGCTCTGCGCCGCTTCGAAGTAGACCTGCTGAATGGTCTGCGACGACAGCGTGATCGTGCCCGCAAATTCCATGTGGTACGGCGAATTGCCGGGAAAGAGAATCGGTGCAACTAGGACGTCAGTTTTCTGCGCGACCAGCTTCGCGCGCTCGAGTCCATTCAGGAAGTCGGTGCCGATCGGCAGATGCAGGCTGTGCTGCTCCAGCGCCGCGACCGGGATGATCACCATATCGGTCCGCGTACGCAGATCCCGCACTTCCGGCCACGTCATGTGCGGCAGGTAGTTGCGCGTCTTCGACTCGTGCCACAGCGGATTGGTGGACGCGGGCGCCTGTGCGAACACCGAGACGGGCAGCATCAGTGCGGCAAGCAGTAACGGCAACGTTGTCATCGCGACCTCGCAGCAGTCATCGTCAACTCGAGGCGGGCGCCGCGGGCCAGCTCTTTCACCGCGACAGTCGATCGGGTCGGCAACGGGGTGGACGTGAAATATTCCTTGTAGACTTCGTTGAAGCGCGCAAAGTCCGACATGTCGGCGAGATAGGCCGTCACGGCAACGACGTCGGCCAGCCGCATGTCCGCCGCGGCGAGCACCGTCTGCATGTTGGCCATGATCTGCCGCATCTCCGGCTCGAAGCCGCCGCTCACCAACTGACCCGTCGCGGGGTCGCCGCCAGTGCTGCCCGACAGGTAGAGTGTATTGCCCACGAGAATTCCCGGGGACAAGGGCGACGGGGTGGGCTTGTATCCGGGAGGCTGGATCACGCGCTTCGGCTCCGCTCGAGGAGCCGGCTGAGTCGACGAATCGAAGTAATCGAGGACCCGCTGCGCGATGCGTCCGATCCGATCTTCGGCCTCGCCGTACGAACCCGTGATGCCGCCGGCCAGCAGCGCAATCACGATCGGCCCCGAGCC
>JANOZI010001083.1:0-39329 GCA_031429375.1 Acidobacteriota bacterium
CGAGCCGTACGGCATGGTGCTCGTCACGGGCCCCACGGGGAGCGGCAAGACGACGACGCTCTATGCGGCGCTGTCGGAGATCAAGTCGATCGAGGACAAGATCATCACGATCGAAGACCCGGTCGAATACCAGCTGCGCGGCATCACGCAGATTCCGATCAACGAGAAGAAGGGCCTGACCTTCGCTCGCGGGCTGCGCTCGATCTTGCGCCACGATCCCGACAAGGTGATGGTCGGTGAGATTCGTGACCCCGAAACCGCCCAGATCGCCATTCAGTCGGCGCTGACCGGTCACCTGGTGTTCACCACGGTGCACGCCAATAACGTGTTCGACGTGCTCGGCCGCTTCCTGAACATGGGCGTGGAACCGTACCAATTCATCTCGGCGCTCAACTGCGTGATGGCGCAGCGGCTGGTCCGCAAGATTTGCGAGGCCTGCAAGCGGCCCGCGACCATTGATCCGGCGCTGCTTGCCGAGTCGGCGATCGACGCCAGTATCGCGGCCAAGCACACTTTCTACGAGGGCGCTGGCTGCATTGAGTGCTCCGGCACCGGCTTCAAGGGTCGCATGGCGATCTGCGAATTGCTGGATCTGACCGACCACATTCGCGAGATCATTCTCGACAAGCGGCCGATCTCCGAAGTGAAGCGCGCGGCCAAGGATCAGGGAATGCGATTGCTGCGTGAGTCGGCCGTCGAGCGCGTGCTTAGCGGCGAAACCACTCTGCGCGAGATCAACAAGGTGACGTTCGTCGAATGAGCTTCAGGACCTTCTTTCAAACCCCGCCGCCCGACGTGGCGATTGAGATCGATCACGCGCATGTCGGTGGCGCCCGCCTGGTGTGGCGTGGCAATCAGGCGGTGATTGCCGCGCACGCGCAAGAAGCGCTGCCGCCAGGCGCCGTGGTGCCGGCACTCGCCGCGCACAACCTGGTGGACGTGCCGCTGGTTGCCAAGGCGGTCGGCCGCGTTCTGGCCGAGTTGGGCAACAAGCCCTCGCGGGTCGCGCTGGTGGTGCCCGACACGGTGTCGAAGGTGTCGTTATTGAAGCTGGACACGGTACCGGCCAAGCTGGCGGACCTGCAGGAGATTGTCCGGTGGCAGGTGCGCAAGACCGCGCCATTCCCGATCGAGCAGGCGGTGCTTAGCGTCTCGCCCGGAGTGACCGCCGCCGATGGCAGCTGCGAGATGATCGTCTCGCTGGCGCGAACGGATGTCATTCAGCAGTACGAGCAGGCGTGCTTGATGGCGGGCGCCGAGGCCGGCCTGGTTGACATCGCCTCGTTCAGTGTCATCAACGCGATCCAGGCGGGCCAGGGCGGGCCGTCGGGCGATTGGCTGCTGGTCCATATCACCGACACCTACCTCACGCTCGCGGTCATGCGCGATCAGTCGCTGTTGTTCTTCCGTCACCGGGGCGAAGAGGCCGAGGGCTCGCTGGCCGACCTGATTCACCAGACGGCGATGTACTACGAGGATCGCCTGCACGGTAGCGGCTTTGCCCGCGTGTTGATCGCCGGCGCGGCCCGCTTGCCGGGCGGCGCAGAGAGCGTGCGTCGGGGACTTGAAGAGCGCCTGCGGATAGGCGTCGAATCGGTGGATCCACGTCACGCGGCGACGTTGGCCGACCGCATTGGCGCGTCGCCGGAACTGCTCGACGTACTGGCGCCGCTGGTCGGCATGCTGCTGCGCGAAGGCAGGGTGGCGTGACCATGCTGCATACCAACCTGTCGACGCGACCCTTCTACAACACACGGATCGTCCGCGTTGGCCTGCTCGCCGTGGCGGTGATTGCGGCCGGACTCATGATCTTCAACGTCGTCGAGCTGTGGCGGCTCCAGACCGCGAACCGGGAGTTGGGTCAGACGGTGACCCAGAACGAGAATCAGGCCCGTGAGCTCCGGCAGAAAGCCCGCACTGTGCAGGAGTCGATCGACCAGTCGCAGTTGCTGCTGGTGAGTGCGGCAGCCCGCGAGGCCAATGCCCTGATCGATCGCAGGGCGTTCTCGTGGACCGAACTCTTGAACCAGTTCCAGGCCACCCTGCCGCCTGCCGTACGGGTCGTCTCGGTGCAGCCGCAGGTCGATGATGAGGGCCTGATGCTGGTCGCGATCCGGGTCATGTCGCGACAGCGTGAAGATCTCGACGCCTTTATCGACGCCCTGGAAAAGTCCGGCGTGTTCCGGGGTGTATTGTCGCGATCGGATGCCAGCGTGGAAGACGGGACCCTGGCGTCGGTGCTGCAGGCGTACTACGAGGTCCCCGCCCCGGCGGCCGCCACGACCCCGCCGGCGTCTGAACCTGGCAAGGGTGTTCCGGCCAATCGGTCAGCCGCGGCTGTCGTGGCAGGAGACCGGCCATGAAGGTCCTGTTTTCGACCGGCAGCGACGTGCCGTTCGCACGGGTGCTGTCGGAACACCGCAGGGTGTTGGTGCCGCTCGGCGCGTTATTGGCGGTCAGCATCGCCGTGCTGGTCCTGCTGGTGCTGCCGTTGCGCGCGTCGGTGCAGCGTGGTGGCACCCGGGCGGAGGAGTCGACCCGGGCCTTGGCTGCGGCGCGATCGGAACTGACGGCGGCCGAGGCGACCCGCGACGCGCAGGCCCAGGCGACCCGCGACCTCGATCGCTTTTATCGCGAGGTGTTGCCGGCCGATGTCAGCGGGGCGCAGCGCCTGATCCACTCGAAGTTGAGCCTGCTGGCTCGCTCGCACGACGTCGTGTTCTTGCAGAGCGCTACGACGCCGGAAACGGTGCGGGATTCGTCGCTCGACCGCTTGATGGTGAACTACAACCTGAGCGGCGATTGGGAAGACGTCCAGCAGTTCATTAATTCGATCGAAACGCTGCCCGAGTTTGTGGTGATCGACAACCTGTCGCTCAGTGAAGGCGGCGACGCGGGCTCACCGCTGTCGCTGACACTGGCGGTGTCGACCTACTACCGCGCGAGGCGCGATGCTCGCTGATCGTCGCCGGCTGTTGATCGGCAGCGCCGTGGTGCTGGTGCTGGCGCTGGGGGTCTGGACCCAGACCGGTTCGACGCCGGCCGCGACCGTCGTGACGCGGGCACGGGCACGGCCGCGAGCGCAGCAGGATGCGCCCGGGGCGGCCGTTGCTCCGATGAAGCCGCTGCGGCTTGAAGCGTTGACCGCGGATCGCGGCGAACCGAGTGGGACCGCGCGAAACCCGTTTCGGTTTCAGCCGAAAGTCGTGCCGGCGCCGCCACGGATGGTGGCGCCGCCGGCGGCCGCGGTGACGCCGCCGTTGGTGTCGGCAGCGCCGGCCGGTCCGCCGCCACCGCCGCCGATTCCGTTGAAGTTCATCGCGCTGGTCGAGCGGGCTGATGGGGTGAAATGGGCAGTGCTCAGCGATGGGAAGGTTACGATGTACGGCAAGGACGGCGATAGCATCGACGGCCGCTACCGCATTCAGAAGGTCGGCGCAGAATCGGTGGAAGTAACCTACCTCGATGGGCGCGGCCGGCAGGTGATTCGGTTGACAGGTCAGTAGGGCGAATGATGATCAGGGGTTTGGCAGGCGGTGTGGTGTTGGTCGCGCTGGCGGCTGTGGTGGCGGCCGGCTGTGCCACCGGCCGCGCGTTCACTCGCGGCGAAACCGCGGGACAGGCCGGTGACTGGGAATCGGCGGTCGGCTATTACCGGCAGGCCCTCGATGATGACCCTGACCGTCCGGACTATAAGATCGCGCTGGAACGGGCGATGATCGCGGCTGCCGGGATGTACTCCGACCGCGGGCGCCAATTCGAGGCCGCCGGACAACCCGACGAGGCGCTGCGCGCCTTCCGAAAGGCGCAGGAGTTCGAGCCGTCGAATCGCACGCTCGCCGCCAAGGCCGCCGAACTCGAACGCATGCTGCGCGACCGCATCGAGGCGGCGACACCGCGTCCCGAGATCGAGAAGATGCGCCAGCAGGCGCGCCGCAGCGTCGAACCGGTGCTGAACCCGACCAGCCCCGAACCGCTCAACATCAACATGAACAACACGAGCCTGCGTGAGATGTTGATGTTCATCGGCAGCTCGACCGGCATCAACGTCACGTTGGATCGGGATTTCCAAGACCGGCCGATTAGTCTCAAGCTGGAAGGCGTCTCACTCGAACAGGCGCTGCAACAGATCATGCTCACGAATCAGCTCTTCTACAAGGTGCTGAACGAGCGAACCATCATTGTCGCCGCCGACAGCACGCAGAAGCGTACGCAGTACGAAGATCAGGTGATTCGCACTTTCTTCATTTCAAACGCCGACGCGACCGAGATGCAGACCTTGTTGACCGGCCTGATCCGGGTCGCCGGCATGGCGATTCAGCCGCAGATCATTGCCAACAAGACCGCCAACACGGTGACCATTCGTGGCACCGGTCCGGTCGTCCAGATTGCCGAGCGCATTCTCGAGGCCAACGACAAGCCGCGTGCCGAGGTGGTGGTGGATGTGACCATCCTCGAAGTCAGCCGCGAGCGCGCCAAGCGCTACGGACTCGACCTGGGAAGCTACTCCGCCGCACTGGCGTTCTCGCCAGAAGCCGCCCCGGCCGCTGACGCCAAGCCTTTCAACCTGAATACGATTTCGCAGGGTGTGAGCACCGCGGACTTCTATCTGTCTGTGCCCTCGGCGGTCGTCCGCTTCCTCGAGACGGATTCGTCAACCAAGGTCCTGGCGAAGCCGAACCTGCGTGGTACCGAAGGCCAGAAGCTGACGTTGAATCTCGGTGAAGAAGTGCCGGTGCCGAGCACGACCTTTACTCCCAACTTTACCGGTTCGGTCGGCTCCAACCCGCTCGTCTCATTCAGCTACCGGCCGATCGGTATCAACGTCGAGATGACGCCGCGGGTTACCTACGACGGCGACGTGATCCTGGAGATCACGGTCGAGAACAGCTCGCGCGGACAAGACCTGCTGGTCGGCGAGCAGAACCTGCCGTCGTTCTTCTCTCGCAAGGTGACCACGAAGCTGCGGCTGCGTGATGGCGAGTCGAACCTGTTGGCGGGCCTGTTGCGCGAGGACGAGCGTCGTTCGCTGCGCGGCTTTCCAGGCGTTATGCGGCTGCCGATCGTTAGGCAGCTGTTCTCGGACAACGACAAGAACATCCGCCAGACCGACATCGTGATGTTGCTGACGCCGCGCATCCTGCGGACCCACGAACTGCGCGCGTCAGACCTCAGCCCGATCTACATCGGCACGCAGAGCAACATGGCATTGGGCGGGCCCCCGGCGGTGATGGGGGGCGACGCGATCATCGCCGCTCCGGCACCCGCGGCCGGGGCGCCGGTAACTCCGGGAGTCGCTCCATCGCCGGCCGTCACCGCCGTGACGCCCGCCGTCGGCCAGCCCGGCGCGACTGCCATGCGGCCGGTCGTGCCGCCGGGCAGTTCTCCGGTTCCCGGCATGGTGATGGTCCCGGTCGCGCCGGCCGCGCCAGCGCCCAGTAACATCGTGATTTCGCCGCCGGATCTTCCGGTGGCATCACCCGACCCATTCCCTCCAGCGCCGGTCGCGCCCCAGTCAGCGCCATCGCCGCAGCCGGTCACCACGGCTGCCGCGCCGCCATCGCCTGCTCCCGCACAGCCCGTGGGCCCGGCGCGGATCACGTTGAGCCCACCAAGCGAAATGCGCCTGGGCAGCGGCCCGTACACCGTACCGATCTCGGTCGCCGGCGCGTCGCGCCTGTCGACGCTGACGCTTTCGCTGACCTACAACCCGGCCCTCATCCGCGTTCGCAGCGTGCAGGAAGGCACCTTCATGCGGCAAGGCGGCGCCGCCCCTGCGTTCAGTAGCCAGGTCGATGAGAAGAGTGGCCGCGTGGATATCGTCATCACACGGCCGGGTGATCAAACTGGCGCATCCACGTCCGGCTTGTTGGCCGCGCTGCTGGTGGAGCCGGTGGCCGTCGGCACCGGTTCGCTCACGGTCACCGGTTCGGCCAGCGTCCCCGGCGGCGCCAGCGCGCCGGTTCAGTTCCTGCAGGCCGGAGTCACGGTACGGTAGTGATGGCACGCGGATTTACCTTCGTCGAACTGCTGGTGGTCACGACGATCGTCCTGATTCTTGCCTCAGCAGTACAACCGCTGGCGAAGGTAACCATCCAGCGGACGCGAGAGGCTGAGTTGCGGCGCGTGTTGCGCGAGATGCGCACGGCGATCGACAAGTTCAAGGACGCCGCTGATGCGGGACAGATTCCGACCACTGAACTCAAGGCCAACAGCGAGGGTTATCCGCCCGATCTCCAGACGCTGGTCGATGGCGTGTCGGTGGCCAACGACGCGAGTGGCCGCAAGCTGAAGTTTCTTCGCCGCATCCCCATGGATCCGACCGTCGGCGACAGCGAATGGGGCTTGCGCGCCTATCAGGACAAGCCCGATTCCTCGAGTTGGAGCGGACAGAACGTTTACGACGTCTACTCAAAGAACCAGGGCACCGCGCTCGATGGCACCAAGTATCGCGAGTGGGATTAGCACCATGAAGCGCAGCATGCAAAACCCGGCGTCCCAGTGGTCCCGTGCGAACGGGTTCACGATCATCGAAGTGCTGGTCGTTATGTCCCTGATCGTGATCCTGGCGAGCATGGGCATGACGCAGTACCGCAGCAGCATTACCCGCGCGGAAGAAGCCGTGCTGAAGGAAAACCTGTTCCGGATGAACGACGCGATCGATCAGTTCTACGCTGACAAGAACAAGTGGCCAGCAGACCTGGCCGAATTGGCGTCGGAAGGCTACATTCGTGAACTGCCGATCGACCCGATGACCAAGTCGAAAGATACCTGGACGACCGTGCAGGCGGAGCCGGACCCCAACAACCCGGCATCGCAAGCGGGCATTTATCAGGTGAAGAGCGGTTCCGACCGCAACGCGCTCGACGGCTCGCGTTACGCCGATTGGTAAATGCGAATGGCGAACCGCGAATAGGGAACAGCGAACGGCGAACAGCGAATAGCGAAAAGGGCCTGGTGCGCATTGCGCCCTGCCCCTTTGTTTTTACGATCGTCTGAACGGGAACTACTGCACTACCAGCTGGCCGGTCGACGCATTACCGGCTGAGTCGGTAACCGTCGCGGTCAGGATCGCTCCCGCCGGGACCGTCGACGTGGCGAACGTCCCACTTCCAGAGCCGCTATAGACCGGACCGGATGCGCCGCTGCTCGCGGTGACCGTGACCGACCGGATGCTTAGTCCGGTGGCCGCGCTGACGACGATTCTGAACGTCTTGTTCGCCGCACCCGTGCCAGCGGGCTGGTCGAACGTTGTGATGGTCGGCGATGCGGCGCGGCCAATCGCGACTTGCGTGGAAGCGTTTCCACGCTGGCCGCTTTGGTCCGTGACCGTGGCCGTCACAGTGTAAGTGCCTTCGGCGTTGTAGGTCTTGGTAACGGTCGTGGCACTGGAAATGGCGCCCAGGTCACGGGTGGTGCCGTCGCCGAAGTCAATCGCGACGTTCGTGATCGGTTGCGTTGGGTTGGTGGCCGGCGTGACCGTAAACGAAATAGGAACGCCGGCAGAACCGGTAGTCGCGGATGCCGTGATGCTGAGCGTCGGCCGGATGACCTGCACCACCACGGTGGCGACCGCAGTGCCACGCTGGCCGTTCAGGTCCGTTGCCGAGGCCGTAACGGTGTAGGTTCCGGGCGCTAAGTACGTGTGCGAGACGGTCGTCGTGCCGGTGACATTGCCCACCGGCTGTTCACCCGTGCCGTCTCCCCAATTCACGGTGACGTTCTGAATCGGCGTGGTCGTGGTGGCGGGCAGGTTGATCGAACAGTTCACCGCAACGCCCGTGGCGAACCCGCCGGTAGGTGGTGCGCAAACAATGGCGAGTGAGGGCGCGGCAAGAGCGGTGACAACCACGTTGGCCGTCAGCGCGGCCGCGGTCGTCGTCGCAACCGTCGCGGTCACCGTGGTGGTCTGGTTCGTCGTCAGTGACGTCTGTGCCTGGCCGTTGGCATCGGTCACGGCCGACGGGGAGCCAAGAATGCCGGTGCCGGTCGTGCCCCCAATCGTGAATGCGACCGGCGCGCCCATCAGCGGATTACCATTCGTATCGGATACGCTCGCGTAAATCTGGACCGTGCCGCCACTCTGCGGGATGTTCGGCGGTTCGGCCCGTACGGAGATTCGTCCCGCCGCGGCACCACCGACCAGGAGTGTTAGCGCGCCGCTCGTCGTGCCACCGCTCGTTGAAGCAGCGCCGGAGAATGCGTTGATCTTTACGGTTCCCGACTGTCCACTGGCCACGAAACGAACCGTCGCGCGGCCGTTCTGTGTCTGGGCTTCGGCCGGATCCATGCGTCCGAAGTCTGAAGTAAAGACCACGGTGGTGCCGTTCTGCACCGCCGTGCCGGCGGACTCAGTGACGGTCGCAGTGATCTGCGCGGAGCCGTTAACCGGAACGATGTTGGAATTGGTTGAAAGAGAAATGACCGATCCAGTCGGCGAAGTCAGCGGTACTTTCTCGCAGGCCCAAGACGAGCAGACCGCGAGCATGACCAAAACGTGGAGCGGCAGGAAACGTGACACTGGAAGACCTGTTAAGGATAATAGACTCATGAAGTTACCGGGTCAAGGAGGCTATGCGATGGCCGCCCTGCTCGTGGCTATGAGCGTGATGGCCGTGCTGATGGGTGCGCTGATGCCCCAATGGACGACGCTGGCGACGCGCGAAAAGGAACAAGAACTCATTTTCCGCGGCAATCAGTATGCCCGCGCGATTGGGCTGTTCCAGCGCAAATTTGCCAACACGGCGCCGCCGACCATCGACGTACTGGTTGAACAACGCTTTCTCCGCAAGAAATACAAAGACCCGATTGCCAACGACGACTTTCAGCCGATCTATGCCAGTCAGGCGATCCAGTCCGGTACCCCTCGCCCGGGTCAACAGGCGCCGCCTCCGACTATCCAGACCCCGCCCTCGGGTGTCGGGGGACAGCGTGGACTTGGCACCGGCGGCATCATCGGCGTGACGTCCAAGAGCACCGAGACGTCCCTGCGCGTGTTCAACGGCCGCAGTAAGTACAACGAATGGGCGTTCGTCTACGTTCAGACGGTGCAGCGGCCTCAAGGGTCGGGTCAGGGCGGGCAGCCCGGCCAGGTGCCAGGTCAGCCCGGCCGCGTGGGACCCCAACAGCCAGTTCAGCCCCAGCGTCCGGGAGCTTTTGGCATGCCCTCAGGGTCATTTGGCTCGCAACCGAACCGGCCGCCGGTGCCAGGGCCGGCGCGGCCGCCAGGGAACTAACCGGTCAGGCGGATAAGTCCGCCACCACGGCGTCGTGCACCGCACGCCGTGCGTCTTGCATGCCCTCACCTCCTCGCGATGGGTACACGCGGTTCGACAGGAACGTCACATACAAGTCCTGCTCTGGATCGATCCACAACGACGTCCCGGTGAAACCGGTATGCCCGATGGCCCGCGACGACAATCGACTACCGCACGACGAAGTCGGCAGCATGGTGTCCCATCCGAGCCCGCGCGAGCTGCCCGGCACCGTGCTCTTGCGCGAAAAGACGGGAAGTGCCGAAGAGGTGAGCCACCATCGCGCGCACGCGCCGACGGCCCCCGCTGTACCAAACAGGCCGGCATGTCCGGCGACGCCGTCGAGCGCGGCGCAATTCTCGTCGTGCACCTCGCCGCGCCGCTCATTTCCGTCGGAGGTCTCTTCGGTCGGCGCCGTGCGGTCATGCCACCCCGGTGACGTCCGAAACATCAGGTCGACGTCGGCAGCGATCTCGCGCGAGCGCCACGCGGCAAACAGTCGATCGAGAGGTGTTCTCGCCGCCGACTCGATCGCAAATCCCAGCAGCATGAATCCCGGATCGCTGTAGATCGATTGCGCGCGCGGCAGGTAATCGAGCGGCTCTTCGCTGATCGCCATCTCGAATGACATGCGCCCCCTCCGGCGCTGCCAGTACGGGCGGTGCGCAGGCAGACCGGAAGAATGTTCGAGCAGGTCCTGAAGCGTAACAGGCTGGCGTTCGTCACCCGTCCACGTCGGTATCCAATGCCGTACGCGGTCGTTGATCCGCATTCGCCCAGTAGCGAACTCATCGGCGATTAACGCCGCGGTAGCTAGCACCTTGGTGAGCGAGGCGAGATCGTAGATGGTGCCTGGCGCGACGGGCTCTACGCCGGGTGCGTAGTTGAGCGCGCCACGCGCAATCGTCGCTACCGCGCCGGCTGCTCGGCCCACTTCGACAACCGCGCCGGGAAATACCCGCGCGGCAATGGCGCGCTCGAGGACCGTGGTGACGGATGAAAAGCCGGTGTTCACGATCAGGAGGGCGTTGGGGTGTGCCGTGGCGCCACGGCGGACATGATCTGGGCGACGGTGCAAGTGGTGGCCGCACCGATCAGGACATACCAGGTGAAGGCCACCGTCGTGCCCCACCATACCGCCGTCACAATCAGCAGGCCGGCGAGCATTCCCGCGAAGGTGTCACGTTCGGTCACCTTCGACGCCAGTGTGCCGAGCAAGAACGCCCCAAGCACCGGGCCCGAGGCGAACGAGAGGACCGCCAGTCCGGCATCGAGCACCGACCGTTCCATCCACTGCGCACCAATCGCGACCGCCAACTGGACGATGCCCCATCCCACGGTCGCCTGTTTTGACACGCGCATCTGCGTGGGCTGGTCGGCCGTCGGGTTCATGTAGGGCAGGTAGAAATCGCTGACCGTGGTGGCGGCCATCGCATTGAGCGACGGCGAAAGCGCCGCGGCGACGATCGCGGCGACGATGAAACCAGCAAGGCCGTTGGAGAGTTCACTGACGACGAAGATCGGCAGAATCTGATCGGCGCGCGACAGCGTCTGCGGGACCGGCACGTGCTGGTAATAGGCGAACAGCATCACGCCGATCAAAAGGAACAGCACGAACTGCGCGAACACGATGAAGCCGCTCAAAATCAGGCCACGCGAAGCCTCTTTCGCGCTGCGTGCCGAAAGCAGGCGCTGGACCAGGAACTGATCGGTGCCATGGGTCGACAACGTGAGCGCCACGCCGCCGAGCAGGCCGGCCCAGATGGTGTACGCGCGGGTCAGGTCGAACGCCGGGTCGAAGAAGACGAAGCGGCCGGTGTCCTGTCCCACGCGAACCACCTCGGGCCAACCGCCAGGAATCCGGTTGAGCAGCGCCAGCGCCACTGCCGCGGCACCGGCAATATAGACGAACATCTGGACGACGTCGGTCCAGATCACCGCTGAGATCCCGCCGCGCATCGTATAGACGATCATCGCCGCGCCGAGGACGATCACCACCCAGGTCACCGGCACTTGCGTCACGATGGAAATCACGAGCGCCGTGGTGAACAGGCGAATGCCGTCGGCCAGCGATCGCGTGATGAGGAAGATGACCGCCGCCAGTGTCTTCACCCTGGTGCCGAACCGGCGCTGCAGTAACTGGTACGAGGTGAACAGCTCGCCGCGAAAATAGGCCGGGATGAAGAGGATGCTCACCAGCAGGCGGCCGATGATGTAGCCGATCGCCAGCTGCAGGAACGTCATGTTCCCGCCGTACGCCTGCGCCGGGATGCCGATGAAGGTGAGTGTGCTGGTTTCGGTGGCAACGATCGTGAAACAGATGGCCCACCAGGGCACGCTGCGATCGGTCAGGAAATAATCGCGCGTGGTTTTCTGGTACCTCGCGAACCACGAACCGAACGCGGTGATCGCAAGCAAGTAGACGCCAATGACGGCGTAATCGACTGCGGACAGCGACATGGACCCGGGCAGTTTAGTGCGATCCGGCTCCGAATGCGGCACGCCCCAGCTCGCTCAGGCTGCCGACGCTGTTCGGGGGGGCGGTCAGGGCGTCGTATGAAAACAGGATGATTCCGTTGGCGCCGAGCTTGCGGGCGGCGGCAATGTGCTGCACGGTCTGCAATTGGGTCAGGTGGTAGGCGCCAATACCCGCCCACACCGGTACGTTACCGGCATAGTCGCGAGCGGCAGATACCTGCTGTTGGAACATGCCTTCGTCGGTGGTGTACGCCATGGGGCAGAGCACGTCGAGCAGCGATTGGTCGAGCCAGGCGCGCCAATCCTGCAAACGGGACATGGCGGCCTGCCGCGCGTCGGGTACGACGGCGGCGCTGACGATCGTTCCCGGCCGTGCCGCTTTGACCGCAGTCCGCACCTTCACGACCAGCTCCGTCAGGCCGGAGCGACGGAACTCATCCCAGCGTTCGGCGAACAGGTTGGGGTAGGCGGCAGGATCGAGCACTTCGCGGGCGGTGGCATCCCGGCGTTCCTGCTCCGTCAACCCAGGCAGGATGGTCGTCTTGAACAATTCGATCGCCGACGGGCTGTAGTCGAAGCTTTCGTTCGGAAAGCGGAGGTAGTCGAGGTGAACGCCATCGACCGCGTACTTCTGCACCAACTCGCCGATCACCGCTGCGACATGTGCTTGCGCGCCCGGGTGGACGGGTGAGGTGTAGAGGCCCTCCACCTCGGAGGCATGGGCGCGCGTCCAGCGGGCCAGCCGGCCGAGATATGCAGGACTTCGAACATCGACCTTCTTCATTTCGGCCGCGAGTTCACGTGGCACCATCAGCCACTCCGGGGCACGGTAGATCACGTGCTCCCGCGAAGCCGGCAGGCTGACCGAACTCGACACCAAATTCACGGCCACCCAGGCGTGTACTTTCAGGCCCGCGGCATGCGCGTCATCCAGCACGGTGGCCAGAGGATCGAACGCCGGCTTCGCCGACAGTTCCGATGCGCGTGGTTCAAGCGTGCTCGCGTAGTAAGAGTCACCGCGTCCGCGCACCTGGACAAGGAGCGTGTTGAAGCCCCCCGCGCCGGCCGCGCGGACCATTTGGCGAATCGCGTCGGGGGAACTCAACGTGGTGCGCGTCACCCAGAGCGCGCGGGTCTCGTCCTTCGCGTCAATTGCTTCGGAGGACACGCGCTCGGGCGCCAAGGTGCTGGACGCCGACGCCAGCGCGGCCAGTCCAGGTGGTCGAACTACAACCAGGGTCACGAGTGCGGCGAACGTCAGCATGAAGGCTGACCGCTGAACCAGGCGCGCCACGCCGACGGCGGAGCGCGCCACTACTGGGGGAGTGGAGCGAAGCATAGCGAACACATCAATTTAGCACGCCTCGCGCCCAGACAGGCACGGGTTGTAAGCTAAGTGGATGCATGTGTTGGGCATTGACGCGGGGGGCACCAAGACCGTGGCCCTGTTGGCCGATGCCGACGGCCGCGTCGTGGGGGAGGGCCGCGCGAGCGGCGCCAACCTCCAGGCTCACGGCGAGCTCGAGGTCGAAAAAGTCCTGCACCACGTGATCGATCAGGCCATGGAGAAACACCCGATCCCACCGGCGGCGGTGTGCCTGGGGCTTGCCGGCGTGGATCGCGAAGGCGACGGAGAGGTCATCCGCGGCATCATGCGTCGCCTCGGATTTCGCGCTCACACGCTGATCGTCAACGACGCCTTGATCGCGCTGGTGGCCGGCGTGCCGCTGATCGAGGGGGCGTCGGCGGTGAGTCAGGGCGTCGTCCTTATCTCCGGCACCGGCTCGATTGCCTACGGCGTGAACGGGCACGGCGTGGCCGCCCGCGCCGGCGGTTGGGGGACGTCATTAGGCGATGAAGGTTCGGGCTACTGGATCGGCCGCTGCGCGCTGAAAGCCGTCGCGCGTGACGCTGACGGCCGCGGACCTCACACGCGCTTGACGGCACTGATACTGGCGCATTTTTCGCTGTCTCGTCCCGAGCAACTCGTGTCGGAGATTTACGACCACGCCCAGGGTAAGCGTGCCATCGCGTCGCTGGGCGAAACCGTCGAGCGGGCCCGCGCCGAAGGCGATGTCGTGGCCACCGAGATCATGCGCAAGGCGGCCGATGAGCTGACCCTCGCCGCCGCGTCGGTGATTGCCAGGCTCGACATGCGCGGTGAGCAATTTCCGATCTTGCTTTCCGGCGGGATGATTCGCAGCGCGCACTGGCTCGCCGGCGAGGTTACTACCCGGCTGTCCGAGGTGGCGCCTCGCAGCATCGTGTCGGCGCTTGATGGCGACCCGGCCACCGGCGCCGTGCGCCTGGCGTTGGCCGAAGCTCGGGGCGGCGTTCGCGTGCCACCCTACCTTGTGACCTTACGTGAAGCGCCGCAGTGAACATTGAACGATTCGACAACGAAGATGTCCTGGCCTCGACGCTCGCCGCTCGCCTGATCGAAGCCATCTCCCTCAAGCCGCGCATCGTTCTTGGCCTGCCGACCGGCCGTACGCCGGTTGCCCTGTATCGAGAAGTGCGCTCCCGCAGCCACCGCGGTCATGTCGATTGGTCGCAGGTGCGGACGTTCAACCTCGACGAGTTCGTGGGTCTGGGCGCCCCAGATGCCGGCAGTTACCGAACCTACATGCAGAGTGAGCTGTTCGATCACGTGCGGATCGAGCCGCTCAACGTGGGCATGCTCGATGGGATGGCTGCAAACCTGGTTGCCGAATGCGCCCGCTACGAGCGCGCCATCGAACAGGCCGGGGGCATCGACATCCAGATTCTGGGAATAGGCGCCAACGGCCACATTGGCTTCAACGAGCCCGCTGACGCTCTTGATGCCGAGACACACGTGGCGGCGCTGCAGCCTGAGACACGCAGTGCCAATGTCGGACTGTTTGGCGGCGACATCGACCGGGTGCCGACCCATGCGCTGTCGATGGGAATGGCGACCATCCTTCACGCTCAGGAGATTGTGCTGATGGCGACCGGCGAGGAAAAGAGCGCCGCGGTAGCTGGAATGATCGACGGGCCGATCACGACGCGCCTGCCGGCGTCATTCCTGCAGGTGCATTCGCGGGTGACGGTCATGCTCGACCGTCCGGCATCCCGACGGCTGGCTTAGGGCGTGCTGGAAATCAGTTTCTTGAGGCGGGGCTCGATGTCTTCGCTGATCGCCTCGCGAATGAGGTCGTCCGACTTGCGCAGCCGCGTGATCGCCTTGGCGTAGGTCAGCCCTGTCTTCTGCATCACGATTGCGACCTTCACGTTCCAATGGGCCTTCTTCAGCAGCTTGTCGGCTTCTTCGTAGTCCAGGTCGGTCACGATGTGGACGATGCGGCGGGCGCGGTCGCGGAGCTTGTCCGATCCGAGCGCGTTCACGTCAACCATCAGGTTGCCGTAGGTCTTGCCGATCAGAATCATCGCCGACGTCGTCAGCATGTTGAGGACGAGCTTGGTCGCCGTACCTGCCTTGAGCCGCGTCGAGCCAGCAATGATTTCGGGTCCCACGGCAGGCGCGATGGTCAGGTCGACGAACGCCTGCAGTTCGTTGCGCGGATCACAGGTTACGAAGACCACTCGCGAGCCGGACTTGCGAGCACTGGTCAACGCGCCACGCACGAAGGGCGTCATGCCGCTCGCCGAGACCCCAACGACGACGTCCTTCTTCGTCGGATCGAGCCGGGTGATGGCGCGAGCACCTTCCTCGTAGTTGTCCTCCGAGCCCTCCTTGGCGCGAATAATGGCGTTCTTGCCGCCCGCCATGATGCCCTGCACCAGCAGCGGGTTGGTGCCAAAGGTCGGCGGCATCTCGGCAGATTCGACGACGCCGAGCCGGCCACTGGTGCCGGCGCCGACAAACACGATTCGGCCACCCTTGCGCAGGGCCTTGGCACAGATGTCGGCACCGAGGGCAATGCGGTCGCGCTCTTTGTGTACGGCGGCAAGCATGCGGCGGTCTTCGGCCAGCATGAGATCGACAATGCCACCGGCGTCGAGCTTGTCGATGTTGAGCGAAGCGGGGTTAATGGCCTCGGTAGGGAGCGACTGCCATCTCGAACGTGTTGAAGCCACTAGCGTGTCTCTGTTTCGACCAAGGGAAAGGCTGATGCTAGTCCCCGGTGTTCCTGCTGTCAATGACGCATCGGCTAAGCTACGGGAAGTGAGTGCGCTGATCGACGCCTATTTATCCCACCTTGCCGTCGAGCGGCGCCTGTCGCCAAACACGGTGGACAGCTACGGCCGAGACCTGACACACCTCCTGCACTTTGCCGCCGGCCTAGAGACGCCGGTTGAGGACCTCGACCGCCGCGGCCTTGAAGCGCTCGTGCGGCAGTTGATGGGGGAGGGGCGGTCGCCGACTTCGGTCGCGCGAGCCGTGGCGTGCTTTCGCGGTTTCTACCGGTTCCTGGTGGTGTCGGGACACCGCACCCTCAACCCGGCCGACGACCTGCGCGCACCTCGGGCGTGGAAGACCCTCCCTAAATTCCTCTCGACCGAGGACGTGGACAAGCTGCTAGGCGCTCCCGACATAACCGCCGCGCGAGGTCTCCGCGACCGCGCCCTGATTGAAGTGCTCTATGCCACTGGCTTGCGCGTGTCGGAGTTGATTAATTTGAAGCCGCAGGACGTAAACCTCGAGAGCGGCTATCTGACCACCACCGGCAAGGGGCGCAAGCAACGACTGGTACCGCTCGGTGATGAAGCGGCGTCTTGGGTCACTCGCTATCTCCAGGATTCTCGGCCGGCCTTGCTCAAGAAACGGACCTCGACGCGGTTGTTCGTGAATGCGCGCGGCGGATCGGGGCTGACACGTGTGGGGTTCTGGAAGATCCTGACAGCCTACGGCCGGCAATGTGGAATGACCGCGTCGCTCAGTCCGCATGTACTGCGCCACTCGTTTGCCACTCATCTGCTCGAGCGTGGCGCCGACCTGCGCGCCATCCAGATGATGCTTGGGCACAGCGATTTGTCAACGACGCAAATCTACACGCATGTTCTGGAAGCGCGGCTGCGATCGGTGTACGACAAGTTCCACCCTCGTTCGTAAATGGAGATATGACGCAGGTACTGCATCGGCGCGACGTGCGGGCGGCAGCCGTCGTGGTGGCCGTCGTCGTGTTCGCCATGCTGGTGCTCATGCCACCGGCGCCCAGGATGACGCTGCCATGGCAGGGCAGCGACCCGACCGCGCGTGGGGCGTATCACATTCATTCCGATCGCTCCGACGGCAGTGGCTCGATCGACGATATTGCCGCCGCTGCCGCGCGTGCCGGCCTGAATTTCATCGTGGTGACCGATCACGGGGATGGCACCCGCGCTCCCGACGCACCGCAGTACCGACACGGTGTGCTGGTGATCGACGCGGTCGAACTCAACACCACGAACGGGCACCTGGTGGCGTTGGGATTGCCGAGGGCCCCGTATCCGCTCGCAGGTACGGCTGCCGATGTGTTGGCAGACGTGCGGCGGCTGGGCGGCATTGGGATCGCAGCGCATCCGGATTCGCCGCGGCCGTCATTGCGTTGGTCAGCCTGGGACGTTGAGGTCGACGGCCTGGAATGGATCAATGCCGATAGTGGATGGCGAGACGAAGGCAATGGTCCGCTCGCGCGCGCGGTCTTGAGCTATTGGTTGCGGGCGCCGGGCGCCATCGCCACGCTGCTCGATCGACCCGTCGAGCTGCTGGCGCGGTGGGACGCTCTTGGCGTCACTCGTTCAGTGCGCGTCCTGGCCGCGGCGGATGCGCACGCCCGCCTGGGCCTTCGGCAAACGACAGACCCAGACGTTTCGAGCCTGCACCTGCCGGTGCCGCGATACGAGGCCGCGTTCCGGGCCTTCTCAAATCACGTGACCCTCGACCAGCCGCTCGGCGGCGACGGCGTGGCGGATGCGGCCGCGGTGCTGGGGGCTCTTGCGCGGGGACGATCATTCACCGTCATCGACGCGCTGGCAACGCCCGGAGGACTCGACTTCAGGGCAGAGGTCGCCGGCCGCACGGTGGCACGACTCGGGGACGCGGTTCCTCTTGATGGGGAGCTGACGTTGCGGGCGCGCATCAGCGGCCCACCGGGCACGACCCTGCGCCTGCTGAAGGATGGGACGCCGGTGCGCGAGACACAGCAGGCGGAGTTGTCGGTGCGCGCCGAGAACGGGGTCTACCGGGTCGAAGCGCACGCGGCCGGCGCACCGGGGGCACCGCCGGTCCCATGGCTCCTCTCCAATCCAATCTATGTCGGACTGCCGCGCGCCGTGGCCATGGTCGCCGAACCGCCCGCGTCGCCTGCCCGCATACCCGCTCGCACCGCGGATGTCTCGATCGAGAAGGGCGCGGGCGACGTGAGCGAGTTGGTCGAGTTGCAGCGTGACGACCCGCGCGAACGCCGCCTGGCTGGCGAGCCTCCCATCGGTTGGCGCTTCGCCCTCGCGCCGGGCATCGCGGCAGGTCAGTTCGCCGCAGTACAGGTCCCGACAGTTGGTGGACTTGCCGCTTTCGAGCACCTACGATTCACGGTGACATCGGCGACACCGATCCGGGCATGGGTGCAACTGCGGGGGAGCCGCGAAACGGAACGGTGGGGACGGACCTTCTACGCGGACGGCACTGCGCGCATCGTCGATCTGCCGCTTGATAGCTTCATTTCGATCGGTGAGACCTCAACCGCGGCTCCGCCTCTTGATCACGTCAGGTCGCTCCTGTTTGTGGTCGACACGTTGAATAGCCGTCCCGGCGTAGCGGGAAGCATGACCATCGCGGAAGTGGCCTTCGTGCGTTAATGTCTCACGCCGTGTCGCACGCTTAGCTCCCAAATCATCAAGGCAATCCCGAGACCGAGTAAACCGCCGCCCAGGGCGAGCCACGCGATTGGCAAGGTCATGCTGCTCGTGCCGTAACCGCCGCGTTGCAGCGCCAACACCATTTGGACAAAGCCCGCCGGCAGGCTCACCATCGCGCCGATGAGACAGACGCCGGCCGTGACATAGCGAGTGGGCGAGGGTTGCTGTGTAACCTTGGTCATGTGCGCACGGTGAGCAGGAGGAAAGCGGCGGCAGCGCCAAAAATAATGTTCGGCGCCCAGGCCGCCAGCATCGGGTCGAGCAAACCGCCAGCGCCAAACGCCGCAAACACGCTGATCATCACCCAGTAGACGAGCGCCAGTACGATGCCGATGCCAATGCCGTACATTGCGCCGCGCTTGCCGGTGGAGACCGCGAACGGGATGGCGATCAAGGTCATCACCAGCGTGACAAACGGGAACGCCACCTTGCGATATAAGCCGACCTCGTGCTCGAGCACGTTGTATCCGCTGGCGCGCAGTTCGGCGACATAGCTGCGAAGCTGGCCGAAGTTCATCAGGTCCGGTTCGCGTGCTTCGGTGACGAAGTACTCGGCAGGCTCGAGTGGCACCAGGCGATCCGTGAACCGGGCAAAGTCCTTGACCTGGGTCTTGGGACCGAACTGCCGCGACCAGCCCTGTTCGAGCCGCCATTGCGACACCGCCCCGGTGGGGCCGGCGACCGGCGCATACGTCGCCTTGGCCGCGAACATCCGCGATCGAATCGTATGCTCCGCATCGTCGAAATCAAACACCGACAGGCTGTTCAGCTCGCGACGACGCGGATCGTAAAACTGGTAATGGTAGACCTCGCCGTTGCGACCCACGATCCACTTGCGATTGAGCACGCCGAAGGTTTGCGGCGAACCGGTGCGGATGATGTGCTTGAGCCGGTCGGCGTTGCGGTTGGCGGTGGCAAGTACCCGTTCTTCCATCGCGAAAAGGATGGCGCTCGCGGCCGCCGCAAAGACGACCAGCGGCAGCGCGGTGCGATACAGGCTGATGCCGCACGCGCGCATCACGATCAACTCGCTGTTCTTGGTCAGCAGGCCAATCGTCACCAGGGCCGACAACAGCACCGCGAGCGCGAGAATGTAGGTCAGCCACTCAGGCGTGGACCAGAACAAGAACTGCGCCAGCATGCCGAACGATGCCTGGCCCTTGAACCACTTGTCGGACAGATCGACGAAGGTCGAGATGTAGAACAGGCCGAGCATGCCGACCGTGGTCATGCTGAGAATGCGCAGGTACTGCTTGGCCAGGTAGACGTCGAGAAGGCGTGGTCCCGGCAGCGAGAACTGCGGCACCTTCAGTACGACGACGACCCCCCGACTGCGGGTCGACGTTGACGCCACTGGCGTCTCGGTCGACTCAAGGTTGGAGGACTGCGTGCGACGACTGAACCACGCTGGCAGAGAAATACGAATGGGTGAACCAGCCGACCGTGAACGCGAGGCCAGCAGCGCAATGCCGGTGCCGCCGAGCAGGAAGTTGGGCAACCACATCGCGAGCCACGCCGGCAGCCAGTGTCCTTTCGCCAGAGCCTCGCCGCCATACATCACGATGTAGTAAGTGAAGATCACTCCGATGCCGAGGACGAACGCGGCGAGCTTGCCATCCTTGCGGTTGGTGGCGCCGAGCGCGAGGCCGAGCAGGCCAAACACGAAGCATGCGACCGGGATGGAGAACTTCTTGTGAATCTCCATTACCTGGTTGTGGGGCGACAGGCCCTGCGCGCGCATTTCTTCGCCCTTGGCGTGCAACTCTTCGACCCGTAACTCGCGATCGCCACGGGGCGGACCGTGGCTCGGGAACACTGATTCCGGATCGAGGGTCATGATCGTGCTGTCGAACCGCAGTACTTCGTAGGCGCTGGGGTCGTCCAGCCGCGTGCTGTGCCGCGTCCCTTCTTCGAGCACCATCTGAATGGTTTTCGCGTTGCGGTCGATCACCATGCGTCCGCGCCTGGCCAGGTAGATGACCGGCTGCGCCGGGTTGCGCGAATCAGCGGCCAGTACGTCGGTCCAGCCCGCGCCTCCAGCCGGCACTTCGTTGACGTAGAGCACCATGCCGGGGAAGTCTTCGAAGAAGACCCGTGGCCGCACTTCGCCTTCCGCTCGATCCATTACGATCTTGGTGGAGATCTCGCGGAAAGTCTGGTTCGCGTTGGGCATGGCCTCGAGCATCACCCACGAGGCGACGCCCCAGCAGATCACGCCGAAGAACAGGATGGGTTGCAGCAACCGGTATGGGCTCACCCCGCACGCCATCAGGACTACCACTTCGCGGTCGGCCGACAGCCGGCCCATGGCGACCAGGATGCCGATCAGCAGCGCCATCGGGATGGTCAGGGCCACCACGGACGGGATCAGCGTGGCCATCAACTGTGCCAGCGTTCCCCACGGCACGCCTTTCGCGATCATCTGTTCGGCCAAACCGATGATGTTGGGGATAATCAGGATGAACGTGAACACCAGCAAGGCAATCAGGAACGGCGGGATGACTTCCCGAATGACGTACCGGTCGATGATGGGCATTCGCATGGGGCTGGGCTGCCTCCATTATCGCCCATGGTGAACCTGGCGCTGCTGTGGCACATGCACCAGCCCTATTACGAGGATCTCGCCACCGGCGAGCACATCCTCCCGTGGGTGCGGCTTCACGCCATCAAGGACTACTGGGGCATGGTGGCCCTGCTCGAGGAGTTTCCGCGGGTCCGGGTGACGTTCAACCTGGTGCCTTCGCTGGTGGTTCAGGTCGAGGCGTTTGCCGAGAATCGGGCACGGGACCGGCACCTGGAGCTTGGCCTTAAGCCGGCCGGGGATCTGACCCACGATGAGGCCCGCTGGCTGGTGGCCAACGGTTTTCACGCGCCCTACGGGCGCATGATCGGGCCCTATCCCAGGTACGCGCAACTCCACGCTGCGCGCATGACCCGGCAACCGTTTTCGGCCAGCGACCTTCGCGACCTGCAGGTGTGGCACAAGCTGGTGTGGATTGATCCCGACTGGCTCTCGCGTGACCAGCGGCTCCGTGATCTGATCGCCCGCGACCGCGGATTCACTGAAGCCGACAAGCTCACGCTCCGGGACATCGAACTCGAGCTGCTCAGGCTTGTCGTGCCGGCCTACCGCGGGGCCAGCGCGCGCGGTCAGGTTGAACTGTCGTGCTCACCGTTTTACCACCCCATTCTTCCGTTGCTGCATGACACGGACACCGCCGTGGGGAGCCAACCCCAGTCCGGGCGGCCGCGGACCCGATTTGCCCGTCCCGAAGATGCGCGGATTCAGGTCGAGCGGGCGCTGGACTTTCACGAGCGCACATTTGGCCAGCGGCCAACCGGCATGTGGCCATCAGAAGGGGCGGTCTCGAACGATGCGGTCGCCTTGCTGGCCGACGCCGGTGTCGCCTGGATTGCGACCGACGAGGACATCTTGTCGCAGTCGCTGGGCGTGCCGATGCCGCGCGATGGCTTCGGCCATGCCAATCGCCCTGACCTGTTGTACCGGCCGTATCGCCTCGGCGTCAACGGACCAGTCGCGCTGTTCCGCGACCATGCCTTGTCCGATCGCATTGGCTTCCACTATCAATCGTGGGACGCAGCGGCGGCGGCGGCGGATTTCGTGGCACGCATCCGCGAGGCCGGCCGGCGCTTTAACGAAGCCACCGGCGGGGAAGAGGCAACCGTCAGCGTGATTCTGGACGGCGAGAATGCCTGGGAGCACTACCCCGGCGGCGGCCGCCCCTTCCTGCGGGCCTTGTATGCGGCCCTCACTGAGGCCGGCGACATTCGCACGGTCACCATGGCCGAAGCCGCGGCCGTCGCGGCCACCCCGTTAACTTTTGTTCATGCCGGGTCGTGGATCAACGCCGACTTCTACATCTGGATTGGCCATCGTGACGATCATCGCGCCTGGTCGCAGTTGGCTGAAGCACGCGACGTCTTCGATCGGCGCGCACCGGTGGTCCCGGTAGCGGACCGCGATCGGGCGTTCGAGGAACTGCTGATCGCGGAGGGCAGCGACTGGTTCTGGTGGTACGGCGACGACCACTCATCCGATCACGACCGTGACTTCGACGAGTTGTTCCGCGTGCACTTGCGGAACGCTTATGCGGCTCTCGGCGTGCCGGCTCCTGACGAGCTGCATGCCTCCAACATTTCGACGGGCCCTGGGCCCGATCACCTGTTTCCGGCAGGCCGGGTGTCGCTTCGCCTCGACGGTCGGAACACCAGTTTTCTGGAGTGGGTTGGGGCGGCACGGCCCCCGCTGATTCGCCCGGCCGGCGCCATGCACGAGGTGGCTACTGCGTCGAGCATTTCGGAACTCCTGGTGGCGTTTGGCGCGGACACCACCTTGTGCCTTCGGCTAGCCGGCTCTTCGATCCTCAACCTGCTCAAGTCCGGCGGCGCAGCGCTGGTCATCCTAACCTCCGCACCGACCATGCTGAGCTTGGCGGTCCCGGAGTCCGCGATATTTATTGATGAGTTGGTAGAGGTAGTCGTCCCGATCGCCAGCCTCGGCGGTGAGCCCGGCCAGGATCTGGAGTTCTGGATTCAGATTCGCGATCGTTCCGGCGCGGTTATCGAGAGCTTGCCGCAGACCGGTTCGTGGACGGTCGCAGTGCCTCGTTCCGATATCGATTCATCGGACTGGCACCTCTAGGGCAGTTGCCCGGAGATCTATCCAGACACACCCACAAACCTTCCACAACCATGTTTTATTGATGTTTTACATTACGTCTGATAATACATGTTATGTTAACTTAATGTCATGGGAACCTATTCCGCCCCCTACTTCGAGTGCTTCAATTCCAGCAGAATGTTTTCGAGCGCAGCAATCACTTCATCCTTGCTCGCACTCTTCTTGTTAAAACTGAGCCGCATGTTAAAGGCCTTGCTGGGCGGACGGAACGCGAACACGAACGATTTTGGCCGACCGGGTTTCACCTTCTGAGTGTCCTTGCGGAGCTGCTCACGGGTGGCGCCCTGGTTGGCAATCTTCTCGACCAAGGCCAGCATCTTCTGCGTGTCACCCTGGCGGACAACCTGGAGCAACAACGACCGGCTGGTGATGCCAGCCAACCGGCACACCTTGCGGACCTCTGGCGGAATCCCGTTGATCGACAAGCCTTCGGTGATCGTCGTCCGCGACTTGCCGAGGCGCTTGGCCAGGTCCTCGTGCGTATATCCGCAACGCTGCGCCAGAGCTTGCATCGCTTCGGATTCTTCGAATGGCGTCAGGTCCTTGCGCTGGATGTTCTCGACCAGCGCCAGCTCCAGCATTTCGCGATCGTCGACGTCGCGAATGACCACCGGCAGCTCGGTAAGACCGGCCTGAACCGAGGCGTGATACCTTCGTTCGCCCGCAATGATCTGGTAGCGCGGTCCGCGTTGGCGAACTACGAGCGGCTCGATAATGCCCTTCTCGGTCACCGACGAAATCAGCTCCGCCAGGTCACCCATGGCCTGCCGGGGCTGGTCCGGGTTGGGGTCGATTTGGTCGATCGGCACCATGCGGCCGACCGGCGCTCCGGCCGAGGCCGCAAGCGTTTCAACGTAGTGCGCGTCGTGGCGCATCCGCAGGTTGTCTGGCAATCCGCGAGGCTTAGGCACGGTCAATCACCTCCTCACACAAACGGTAGTACTCGGTAGCGCCCGATGATTCAGGCGCGAACGTAAAAATCGATTCCCGGTACGCCGGGCTTTCCTCGAGCCGCACGCTCTTGCTGATGACGGTGCGGAAGACCTTCTCGCCGAAGACTTTGCGAATCTGCTCCTGGATGTCTCGTGCCAGTGCGGTGCGCTTGTCGTGCATGGTGATTACGACGCCCAGAATCTGCAGTTCAGGGTTGGGCCGCTGGCGTACCTTCTCGATGGTCTCGAGCAGATCGTCCGTGCCCTCCAACGCGAAGTACGACGACTGGATGGGAATGAGCAAGTGCGTTGATGCGACCAGGGCGTTGATGGTCAGCAGACCGAGGGCCGGCGGGCAGTCGATCACGACGTTGGTGAACTGTCCCTGCAACGCGGCGAGTTCGTCCTTGAGCCGGAACGGCGCATCCAGCTCGCCGACCAGGCGCGACTCTAGCTTGGCCAGCGTTATCCGCGCCGGCGCGATCGAGAGGTTCGGCAGTGTCGCCGGCACGATGACGTCGCGGAGGTGCACCGTGTCATCGACGAAGACGTCATACATGCTTCGCGTGGCGGTGCGGATGTCAATAAACGACATGCTGCTATTGCCTTGCGGATCAAGGTCGATGAGCAGCGTCGGCTTACCACGCATGGCGAGGGCCGCCGCGAGGTTGATGGCGGTGGTGGTTTTTCCCACGCCGCCCTTCTGGTTGGCGATACTGAGAATCATCGGGAAGGACTGTGCACGTTCTACGCATTCTAGAAGCGTGAACCGTGAGAGTCAAATTACGGGAATGTCGGCGCGGAAGGTTGCGAGAAATTGAGGTAGCTAACGTGTGAAGCCGCAGGCATTTAGGGGAATTGTCGGCACGCCGACAATTCCCTTGAGCGGTTTACATCTTGTACTTGCCCATGTCGTCGGGGTCGAGCTGCTCGAGCCATTGCTGCAGGCGATCGCTGTCCTGCTTTTCGTTCGACAGGTCTACGGTCTTGGCGTGATCAATCACCTTCTCGTCGACCAGGATCGGCGCGCGCGTGCGAAGCGCCAGCGCGATGGCATCGCTCGGCCGCGCATCGATCGCGACCGGCCCGTTCGGCGTGCGAAGGTGGATCATCGCGTAGAAGGTATTCTCCTTGAGGTCGCACACCACGATCTTGTCGACCGTTGCCTGCAAGTCCTGGATAATGTTGCGCAGCAGGTCGTGCGTCATCGGCCGTGGTGTCTGGATGTTTTCGATCTGCAACGCGATTGCATTGGCCTCGAACACCCCCACCCAGATCGGTAACACTTTCTGCCCGTCCGAGTCGCGCAGAATGATGATGGGCATGTTGGTGATGGGATCGACCATCAGGCCCTTGATGTTCATTTCGATCATTAACTTTTGCCTCCGCCTACGCTCGCGTGTCAATCAGGCGAGCTACGGCGAGACCTCGCCGTAGCGGCCTTCGGCCGCGAAGGCGGGCCGCCTACCACCTTAACGTGGATCCCCTACTGCCTGACCCCAGACCGAGTTCGGTCCGGTTCGCTCAATCCGCACATCCACCAGGCGCCCCAGCCAGTCGGGTGGTCCTGGAAAGTTGACCACCGTGTTGCCGCTGGTGCGGCCCGTCAGTTCCCACTCGCGGCGCCGGCTGGTCGCATCGACCAGCACCTGGGCTGTCTGTCCAATCGACCGCTGGAAGAGGTCCGACTGCACCGACCGTTGCAGCGCCTGCAACGCCACGATCCGCCGTGTCTTCACGTCCTCAGGCACATCATCCGGCATCCGCTTGGATGCCAGCGTGTTGGGCCGCTCCGAGTACTTGAACGAGAACATGCTGTGATACCCCACCGCGGCGGTGAGCGAAAGCGTGTCCTCGAAATCGGCCTCGGACTCCCCTGGGAAGCCAACGATCATATCGGTCGATAGCTGCACGTTCGGGATAGCCGCGCGAATGCGTGCAACGAGCTCGAGGTAGTCCTCGCGCGTGTGCCGCCGGCGCATCTGCGCCAGCACGCGCGACGAGCCGGATTGCACGGGAAGATGCAGATGTTTACAGACCTTCGGCAGGTCGCGGATCGCGGCGATCACCCGGTCGCTGGTGTGGCGCGGATGCGGGCTCGCGAAGCGGATGCGATCGAGTCCCGGAATTTCGTGGACCGCTTCGAGCAATGCCGGGAAATCGCATGAGGCATCGTCAGGCGCCTGGTAGTGATTCACGATTTGGCCGAGCAGCTGCACTTCGCGGCGGCCGCTGGCGACCGCGTCGCGGACGTCGGCGAGGATCTCAGCCACGGCGCGCATCCGTTCGTGGCCGCGCGTATACGGCACGACACAGAACGCGCAGAAATCGTTGCAGCCTTCGATGATCGTCACGTAGGCGCGGACCGGATCGCCGCGGCGCACGATGCCGAGCGCGAACGACGGCTCCTCGTACGGATTCTCGATCGCGATCAACCCTTCGACTCGCCGCCCTCGGCCTGTGGCCGAGCGCGGCTCGCTCAGGGCCCGCTCCGCCAGCATCGGCAGCATCTTGATCTGCTGCGTGCCGACCACCAGGTCGACGACACCGGCGGATCGCTTGATCAGCTTCTGGCCTTCTTGCTGAGCCACGCACCCGGTGACGGCGACGATGGGATCGCGGCCGAACTCGCGGCCCATCTCTTTGATCTCACCGAGCCGCGTGTACAGCTTGTCTTCGGCGCGCTCGCGCACGCTGCAGGTGTTGATCACGACCAGGTCGGCGTCGAGCTCCGAGTCCGCCAGGTCGTAGCCGGACTGCTCCAGCAGCCCCGCCATCCGCTCGGAGTCGTGGACGTTCATCTGGCAGCCGTAGGTCTCGATGAAATACTTCACTTTCGCTTTCGCCCTCGCGGACTTTCGCCTTTCGCTTTCGCCCTGGTTTCACCTTTCGCCTCGGCCGAGTCGAGCAGCTCACGCGCGCTCTCCAGCGCCTTGACGCCCGCTGCGGATCCGCCCATCATGCGCGCGATTTCCGCCGCGCGCGCCTCGCCTTCCAGCCGCGTCACGCCGGTCACCGTGCGCAGGCCCTGCACCCGCTTCTCGATCAGGAAGTGCGTGCGGCCGCATGCCGCGATCTGGGGCAGGTGCGTGATGCAGAGGACCTGGAACCGATCGCCCAGCGCCGCCAGCTTCTCCCCCACCACACTGGCGACCCGTCCGCCGATGCCGGCGTCAACCTCGTCGAAAATGAGGGTCTTCCCTTCGACTCGCGACGCTCGGGCTTCGCCCGAACGTTGCTCGCTCAGGGCAGGGGACTGGGCGAGGGTTTTCAGCGCCAGCATGACACGCGACAGCTCGCCGCCCGACACGATTCGCGCAAGCGGCCTCAGATCCTCGCCGACATTCGGCGACAGGAAGAACTCGCCGGCGTCGATGCCCGCGTCGGACCAGCGATCCTCAGACTCGGACGTCGACATCCGGACGGCAAATTTGGTCCGCCCCATCGCCAGCTCCGCGAGCTCGGTTTCGATCATCCGCGAAAAGCGCCCCGCGGCCTCTCGTCGTCCGGCCGAAAGTGTTCGGGCCTCATCGAGGAAACGCGCGCCGGAGCTGCGTAGCTGGTCCTCGATCTCGGCCAGGGTCGACTGCCCTCCCGTCAGCGCCGCATGTTCGGCCGCGAGCCGATCGCGGCGCGCAATGGCTTCTTCGAGCGTGCCGCCGTGCTTGCGCTTCAGCCGTTCGAGCAGCGCGAGGCGATCTTCGAGCTGCTGCAACCGCGCCGGCGACGCGTCGATGCCGTCAGCGAAGTCTCGCAGGGTGAAGGCGAGATCTTCCAGCTGCGCCTTGATTCCCTCGCGGGCTTCGAGGTACGGCGCAAACCGCGAATCGATCGCGGCCAGCTCCCCCACCTTCTTCCACACCCGGCCAAGTGTGGCGAGGGCCGCCGATTCGGTGTCGTACAACTCCGCATAGCTTTCGGCGCAGAGCCGCTGGATGGTATCGGCGCTGCGCAGCAGCTGCCGATCGGCCGACAGCGTATCGTCTTCGCCGGCCTGGAGGTTCGCTTTCTGCAGCTCACCGAGTTGGAACTCGACGAGGTCGAGCCGCGCCGCGCGCTCGCGATCGTCCATGCGCAGGCGATCGAGCTGCTCGCGCAGCCCCCGGACCACGGCAAAGGCGGACGAGACGCGGCCGCGCGCCGCTTCGAGACCGGCCCACGTATCAAGGAGAGAGAGATGTTGTGACGGATCGAGCAGCTGCTGGTGCTCGTGCTGTCCGTGCAGCTCGACGAGCCGGTTGGATAAATCCTTCAAGGCCGCTGCAGTGGCGAGGACGCCGTTGATGAACGCGCGGCTGCGGCCTTGCGACGTGATTTCGCGCCTGACCAGGAGCTCGTCGCCCTCGGGGGTTTCAAAGATCGCCTCGACGGTGGCGACGTCTTCACCGGTCCGGATCAGATCGCTGGTGGCGCGACCGCCCAACAAGAGCCCGACGGCTTCGACGAGGATCGATTTGCCCGCACCGGTCTCACCGGTGAGGATGTTGAACGACTGTTCAAAGTCAACAGCCACCGACTCGATCACCGCAAGGTTGCGGATGGCCAGGTAGCGAATCATGGGGGCGGCGCCTCGAGTTGCGGGAAACCCTTGGTGAGCGGAACTTCCATCGTATCATGGGTTTGACAGTGTTTCCGGGGCGTGCTACGGTTGCACAATACTGCGCTCTCCCAGCAGCGCATTTCCCATGGAACGGATTCGGAGGCTTTGTTGCCGACGCCTGGATCGATTGTCCTGGCCATGCAACTCGAGGGCGGTCTTCCGCCCACTCGAGCGGCTGCCGGGGATTTCGCTGCTCTAGTCTTATCCGCGAGTCCCATCGTCAAGTTCGTCTTGGCGCTTCTGCTGCTGTTCTCTGTCATTTCCTGGGGCGTCATCGTTTATAAGGCGTTGGCCTTCCGGGGCATCGAAAGACAAACCCTGACCTTTCTCGAGGTCTTCCGCAAGAGCACGAAGTTCTCCGAGGTGCAGGCGGTGTGCCCGTCGCTCGGCTCCAGTCCCCTGGTCGGCATGTTCCAGGCCGGCTACGCCGAGTTGACGGCGCAATTGCGTCAAGCTCAGCCGGCGGCCAGTCCCGGCGTCGCTGCCCCGCGTCCAACCTTAAAGAGCATTACCGCGGTGGACCGGGCGCTGCTGCGCGCCTCGTCCATCGAGGTCGGCAAGCTGGAAAAGCGAGTGACGTTCCTGGCTACGACCGCCAGCATCACGCCGTTTATCGGATTGTTCGGAACCGTGTGGGGAATCATGACCGCCTTCATGAACATCGGCCTTCAAGGGTCGACCGATCTCGCGGTGGTCAGCGGGCCGATCGCCGAGGCGCTGATTGCGACCGCCCTCGGTTTGTTTGCGGCGATTCCGGCGCTCTACTTCTATAACCATTTCACCTCGAAGGTGAAGAACTACGCGTCCGAGATGGACGACTTCGCCCTCGAGTTCCTGAATATTTCAGAAAGGAACTTCACCTAGTGCCCAAGGTGATGGCGCAGCCCGACGCGAATGTCGGCCGCCGCCGCGGCCGCCGGGTCTCGACGTCGCTCTCGGAGATCAACGTGGTGCCGCTGGTGGACGTGATGCTGGTGCTGCTCATCATTTTCATGGTGGCGGCGCCGATGATGCAAAAGGGCGTCGAGGTGAACCTGCCGACGTCGCGGCGCGCCGACAGCATGACGAAGACGTCGCTGTACGTCACCGTGCCGGCGTCGTATGCCAAGGATCACCGCGTCTACATCGACGACGAGTCGGTGCCGGTCGATGTGCTGGCTGAGCGCATGCGGCAGGCGATGAAGAACCAGGAGCAGAAAGACGTGTTCCTGCGCGGTGACGGCAGCGTGCAGCTGCAGCACCTGATGGATGTCTTCGATCGGCTGAAAGACGGCGGCATCCAGAAGGTCGGCATCGTGGCGCTGGAGCGGGCCAAACAATAGCGATGGATGCCGTCTCTGAAGTGCTCGTGTCGCGGGCGGCCAGGCGGGATGGCCTCACCAACATGGTCGGCGCGTCGGCGCTCGCCCACCTCGTGCTCGTGGCGGCGGTGGCCTTCGTTCCGTCGGCCTGGTTTGCCGTTCAACGCGAGCCTGAGGTCGTGATGCAAATCAGCCTCGGCGGCCCGGTTGGTCCGCGCGATGGCGGACTCGCGACGCTCGGCGGGCGGCCGATTCAGCAGGTCACCGAAGCGAAGAAGGCGATCGAACCGGTGCGTCCGCCGGCCGCGAAGACGCCGGAGATGATCGAGCCGACGAAGGCGCCCCCGAAGAAGACCCCGGCGAACCCGACGGATGCGAAAGATCCGCGCAGCCGCACGCCGACCAAGGGCGCGGAAATACAAAAGGGCTCGACCGTCGCAGAGACAGCGGGCAAGGGCATGGGCTTCGGCCTGTCTTCGGGCGGAGGCAGTACCGGCGGCTACCTCGACGTGGCGAACTTCTGCTGTCCGGCGTACCTCGTCACTATGAAGGACATGATCACGCGCAACTGGGATTCGAAGCAGGGCACTACTGCGATTGCCCAGGTGCGCTTTGCCATCCAGAAGGATGGCCGCATCGTCGACGTCCTGGTTGAAAAGTCGAGTGGACGGCAGGACCTCGACTACCTCGCGTCACGCGCGCTGCAACTGGCGCGACTGCCACCGCTGCCGGCGGAGTATCCGGAAGCGGCGCTGACCGTTCACCTGTTTTTTGAATACGTGCGTTAGTGAGAGCGTGAGCATGACGAACATACAGCTCGGAACGAAATTGTCCGGTGCGGTGCTGATCGTGGCGTCGGCCGTGGTGGCGGCGCAGACGCCGGCCCAACCGACGGCCGCGCCGCCGCAGCAGCCGACGAGCGTCGAGTTGCGCCTCACGGGCGATGCCGGATCGCCGCCGCGGCTGGCAGTGCCGGATCTGCTGGCGCTGTCGAGCGACCGCGAAAGCCTGGACGCGGCGAAAACCATCGCCCAGGTCCTGTGGGACGATCTCAACTTCGAGCGCGAGTTCGAGATGATCCCGCGCGACACCTATAAGTCGATTCCAGTGGCGGGCTCGATCGATACGGTGCCCTTCGATCGCTGGCGCGAGCTCGGCGCCGACGGTGTCTTGATCGGCACCGTGCAAAAGACCGCGACCGGCATTCGCGTGGAAATGCGGATGTACAACGTCCGCGCGCGCGCGTCGGCGTACGGACGCGAATACAGCGGATCGGCTGCCAATCCCCGTGTCTACGCCCACACCATGGCCGACGAGCTGCACGATTCCCAGCGCCAGCTGCGGGGCGTCGCCCGCACCAAGCTCACCTTTATTTCGGATCGCAATCGCGAAGCGGTCGTCGCTACCGTCGAAAAGCGCGATGTCAAGGAAGTGTTCGTTGGCGACTACGACGGCGCCAACCAGCGTCGCATCACGATTAACCGGACGATGAACCTGACGCCGAACTGGTCGCCCGATGGCCGCTCGATCGCCTACACGTCGTATCGCACCGGCGTGCCCGACATCCTGATCTCGAACATCTATGTGGGCACGATGGAATCGCCGACCAAGGGTGTGGGCCACAACTACCTGCCGGTGTTCTCGCCCGACGGGACTCGCATCGCCTTCATGTCGAACCGCGACGGCAATCCCGAGATCTACGTGATCAACCGCGACGGCTCGAACCTGATGCGGCTCACCAACAGCCCGGCCATCGACGTGACGCCGACGTGGTCGCCCAACGGCACGCAGCTCGCGTTTACGTCCGAGCGCACCGGCAGCCCGCAGATCTGGGTGGTCGGGGTTGACGGCACCGGTCTGCGGCGCATCTCGTACGAGTCGTTTGCCGATCGCCCGACCTGGTCGCTGCCGCCGTACAACGAGATCGCGTTTGCGGCGAGAACGGGGCCCGGCTTCGACATCAAGATCCTGAACATCGGCAGCGGCGAGACGCGCCAGATCACCTTCGGCGAGGGCAGCAACGAAAGCCCGGCCTGGTCGCCCAATGGGCGCCATCTCGCCTTTATGTCGACGCGGGCCGGGCGCAGCCAGGTCTTCACCACCGATCGAGACGGCAAGAACGTCCGTCAACTCACGCGCGATGGCAACAACACGACGCCCAACTGGTCTCAATAACTAAGGTGCCTAAGGTGCCTAAGGTGCCTGAAGTGCCTAAGGTGCGATGAAATTTTTCGAGAGCTTACTTGAGGGACGAGCCGATGAAACGTAATGCACATTTCCTGATCATCGTGGCGGTCTTGCTGACAGTGTTCATAGGCGCGTGCAAGAAGAAGACGCCGCCCGTGGTGCGCCCGCAGCCGCCGGCGACCGCCAACACGAATACCGCGCCGATTTCACCACCGCGGCCGCCGGAGCCGGTGATGGATCCGGTCATCGTTCCACCCGAGCCGCTCAAGGACGACAGCCTGACCTCGAAGTCGCTCGACGATCTGAATCGCGACTCCCCGCTCAAGCCGCTGTTCTACGAGCTCGACAGCGCCGAGGTCAGCGCCGCAGGCCAGACGGTGCTGCAGGCCAACGCGGCCGTGCTGAAGAAGTATCCGACGTGGCAGGTCACGATCGAAGGCCACTGCGACGAGCGCGGCACGGCCGAGTACAACCTCGCCCTTGGCGAGCGCCGCGCCCTGGCGGCGAAGACCTACCTGGTCTCGCTCGGCATTCCCGCCGACAAGGTGCGCACCGTGAGCTACGGCAAGGAGTTCCCGTTCGACGCCGCGCACGAAGATGCCGCGTGGTCCAAGAACCGCCGCGCGCATTTCGTGATCACGTCAAAGTAAGATGGGCGTATGAGCCGACGACTCCAAGGAGGCATTCTCGCGCTGGCCTGGCTCGTGTCCGCGGCCGCTCCGGCGGCCGCGCAGTCGCGCCGCGAAATGCAGATGATGGCCGACATCCGCATGCTGCAGGAACAGACCCAGCAGATGCAGCAGCAACTGGCAGCGGCCATCGAGCAGCTCAGCGCCAACCTCAAGGCGATCGTGACCCGCCAGGACGAGCAGACCGCGCAGACCCGCAAGTCGTTCGCCGATCAGAAGCTGGTGATCGATCAGTTCGCCACCGATCTGCGCGTCGTGCGCGAGCGGATCGACGAATCGAACGTGCGCATCACCACGCTGTCGCAGGAAGTGGAAGCGCTGCGGCTGGCGATTCCGACGTTTACGTCGCCGGCGCCGGTCGCGCCCGCCGACCCCGGCGCACCGGCCGCCGCGCCGCCGCCGCCGCTTGACCCCGGCGCGCCCAGTGCGGCGCCGCCGCAAATGGCGCCCGGTTCACCGCAGCGGATGTTCAACACCGCGCTCGGGGACTTCACCGCCGGCCAGTGGAGCCTCTGCATCCAGGGCTTCGACATGTATCTGCGCAGCTTCGCGCGCACCGACGCGGCCGACGACGCGCAGTGGTATATCGGCGAGTGCCATTACAACGACGGCAAGTTTCCGGCGGCGGTGGACGCCTACAATCGCGTCATCGTCAACTTCCCCAAGGGCGACCGCGTGCCCGACGCCTACTACAAGCGCGGCGTGGCCTTCACCAACATGAAGCAGCCGGACCAGGCGCGGGAATCGTTCGAGATGTTGATCAAGCTGTTCCCCGATCACGACGCGGCGCGCCTCGCTAAGCAACAGCTGACCCGCCTCACGCAGGGGAAGCCGCCTGGGAATAAGCAATAAGTGCGGCGTGACCTGGTCTGTCACGCGCTCGCGCTATGAATTACCAGGTACCAATAACCAATTACGAATAACCAAAAGCTTTACGAATAACCAATTACCAATTACCAATAACCAAAATACAATTGCAGCGACCGAAAAGCGATCAGTGGTGAGAGAGGCGACGTGACATGGGCAGTGTGAACAAGGTGATTCTGGTGGGTAATCTCGGCAAGGATGCCGAAGTGCGCGTGACCCCGGGCGGCCAATCGGTGGCAGCTTCAGCATTGCGACGACCGAGAACTGGACGTCGAAAGAAGGCGAGAAGAAGGAACAGACCGAGTGGCACCGCATCGTGCTGTGGGGCAAGACCGCCGACTCGCTGCAGCCCTACCTCGTCAAGGGCAAGCAGATCTACCTCGAAGGCCGGCTGCAGACGCGGCAGTGGGAAAAAGAGGGGCAGAAGCATTACACCACCGAGGTCAAGGCCGACAAGATCGTGCTGCTCGGCGGCGGCGCCGGGCGCGGCGGCGATCGCCAGGTCGATCGCGGTGACGGCGGCTACCAGGATCCGATGAAGGACGCGGCGCCGGTCACCGACGACGACATTCCCTTCTGAGTGCAGAGTTATGAGTGCAGAGTTTAGAACCCTCCGGAACTCTAAACTCTAAACTCTGAACTCTGAACTCTTAACTCCGTCCGTAACGATCTTCGAGGCGGACGACATCGTCCGTCTCGGGGGTCGACACTTCCAGCACATCCGAATCTTCGATCGCCGTCATGCGATGCACGGTCGGCGGCGTGACGTGTACCGCCTCGCCGGGTCCCATTTCGGTGGCGACGAGCTTGCCGTCGACCTCGCGCTCGAACAGGATCTTTCCCGACCAGACGAAGATCGTTTCATCTTTCCTGTTGTGGTACTGGAGGCTGAGGGCGTGGCCCTTGTTGATGTGGATCTGCTTGCCGACATAACGGTCGGTGCGCGCCCACCACAGCTCGTAGCCCCACGGTTTCTCGACACGATGCAACGGTTGATTCAAGACGACGGACTCCTTTGAATAGCGGATGCGGCCAGCGAGTCGAACAGGTAGAGCTCGATTTCCGCGGCGGTGGCCAGCGTGAGGACGTGGCGGGCGCGCTTGCGCGCGTCGCCGCAGTTGAGCTCCTGCACCACCTGGCGCACGAGCGGGATCGCGCCCGGTGTCATGCTGAATTCGGTGAGACCGAGGCCGACGAGCAAGCCGACCAGCGCCGGGTCCGACGCCATTTCGCCGCACAGCGACACCGGGATCTTGCGGCGGCTCGCGGCGCGGCGCACCGTCCGGATCAGGCGCAGCACCGCCGGATGCAGCGGCTCGTAGAGGTCCGAGACGCGGTCGTCGGTGCGATCGACCGCCAGGCAGAACTGGATCAGGTCGTTGGTGCCGATGGTGAAGAAGTCGACCTCGGGCGCCAGCAGGTCCGCGGCCACCGCGGCTGACGGGACTTCGATCATCGCGCCGACCTTGATCTGGCCCGCCTTCAGGTCGACGCCGAGGTCGCGAATGATGTCATGCAGGATCGTGCGGGCCTGCCGCATTTCTTCGACCGCGCCGACGAAGGGAAACATGATGCGCAGCGGGCCATGCGCCGACGCGCGCACCAGCGCGCGCAGCTGCGTGCGCAGCACGTCCGGATTGGCCAGGCCGAGACGGAGGCCGCGCAGGCCGGGCCGGGTGCGGCGGCGCTCCGGGCCTTGCGGCGTGCCGAACTGCCGCTCGTCGAGGTCGAAGGTGCGGATGGTAACCGGGCGAGGCGCGACCTGTTCGATCAGGCTGCGATAGATCTCGTACTGCGCGTCTTCCGTGGCGGCATCGAGCGACCGGCCCGACAGCATGAACTCCGAGCGGTACAGGCCGACGCCCTCGGCGCCGTTCGCGTTCAGGAACGGCAGGTCTTCGAGCAGCTCGATGTTGGCCTCGAGCCTGATCCGCACGCCATCGGTCGTCGCGACCGGGCCGATCTCGGCCCGGGCCGCACCGGCGCGCTGCGGCTTGGTCGCCCGGCGGTGCGCGTCATCGATTTGTTGCGGGGTCGGGGCCACAACGAGCTCGCCGGTCGTGCCGTCGAGCACCACCGGTGTGCCGGCGGCAATCCTGAGCGACGCGTCGTGCAGGCCGACGATCGCCGGCACCTTGAGCGAGCGCGCGAGAATCGCGGTGTGATACGTGCGGCTGCCGGCGTCGGTCGCAAACGCCTGCACCCGGGTCCAATCCAGTTGCGCGGCGACCGAGGCGGTCAGCTCGTCGGCGATCAGCACGGCGGGGCCGTCGATCTGGCTGAGCAGCTCCTTTGGCCCCTTCGCGCCATGCCGCAAGTTGAGCCGCAAGCGGCCGGCGACGTCGGCGACGTCGTTCTCCCGCTCGCGCAGGTACGGATCTTCCATCGACATGAAGACGTGGTACAGCTCCTCGTAGGCGCGATGCACCGCCCACGCGGCGTTGACCCGCTCGCCGCGGATGATCGCCTCGGCCCGGCCGACCAGCATCGGGTCGTCGAGCATCAGCAACTGCGCGTCGAACAGGGCCACGAGCTCGGAGCCATGGCCCTGGCTCAGCCGGCCGCGAATGTCCTGCAACTGCTGGCGCGAGTCGGCACGGGCCTGGTGCAGCGCGGCCACTTCCCGCTCGACGCGATCGGGCGGAATGGGAAAGCGCATCACTTCGGTGCGCTGCGTGAGCACGACCGCGCGGCCGAGCACGACGCCGGGCGAAACGCCGATGCCCGTCAGGCGTTCCACGGTTCTTCTCCAAACGCGTTTTCGACCAGGCGGCACAGCGTGTCGGCGGCCTCGGCCTCGTCGGGGCCGTCGGCGGCAATCATGATGGTCGTGCCGGCGCCGGCGGCCAGCAGCAGGATGCCCATGATGCTCTTGCCGTCCATGGTCTTGCCGTCACGCGACACCCGAATCTGCGACACGTAGCGCGTCGCGGCGTGCACGAACTTCGCCGCCGCGCGCGCATGCAGCCCGAGCCGATTGCGAATCACACACTGGCGAGTGGTCATTCCGAACCCGACGAACCTGACGAACCTGCCGAACCCGACGAGCCCTTTAACAAATCCGACGCGACCCAGATCGCATTGCGGCCGTGTTCGCGCAACAAGCGGGCGATGTCGGTCAGCCGTGCGCCGTCCTGCAGGCTGGCCGCCTTGATCAGCATCGGCAGGTTCACCCCCGTCACCACCTCCACCGCATCGTCGGCCAGAAAGGTGATGCCGAGATTCGACGGCGTGCCGCCGAACATGTCGGTGGCGATCAGGACGCCGCCCGGCGCCTTGACGCGCTCGATGGCGGCGGCAATCTCGCTGCGCGCGTCCTGCACGTCTTCATGCCAGCCGATCGACACGGCCGAGAAGTTCGGCAGGTCGCCGACGATGGTTTCGGCGGCGTTGACCAGCTCGGTGGCGAGCTGTCCGTGAGTAACGACCACGACACCAATCATCGTGTCCTCGTGAGGTCGCGATGGCGCACGCGCGTCTGGACCCCTGCAAGGCCGGTGAGCTCGCGCTTGAGCGCCTCGGCGAAATAAACGGATCGATGCCGGCCGCCGGTGCAGCCGATCGCAATCGTCAGGTAGCTCTTGCCCTCTTCGACATAGAGCGGCACGATCCATCGTAGCAGGGAGGTGAAGCGCTTGATGGCCGCGCGCGCGGTGGGCTGCCGCCGGATATACGCGGCGACCGCCGGGTCCTTCCCGGTCTGGGGCCGCAGCGCCGGCACCCAGTGCGGATTCTTCAGGAAGCGGACGTCGAACATGAGGTCGGCCTCGGGCGGCGGACCCTGCGTAAATCCGAAGCTCATGAAGGTCAGCACCAGCTCCGAGGCCTGCTTCTTGCCACTGACCATTTCGAGCAGCGCCTGCCGCAGCTCGTGCACGTTCAGTTTCGTGGTGTCGATCACCTTGTCGGCCAGCACCTTGATGGCGCCGAGCGACGCGCGCTCGTCCGACAGGCCTTCGGTGACCGGGCGATCCGGCGCGAGCGGATGGGGACGGCGCGACGCGCTGAAGCGGCGCACCAGCTCGGCATGGTCCGCTTCCAGGAAGATCAACCGCGGCGCGAGGCGCTTGTTGGTCTTCAGCTTGCGATACACCTTCGGAAAGTCGCTGACGAAGCGCGGCTCGCGAATGTCCATCACCACCGCCACGCGGTAATGCTCCGACTGCCGCTCGCTGAGCTCCGCCATCACCGGCAGCAGCGACACCGGCAAATTGTCGACGCAGTAGTAGCCGAGGTCTTCGAGCGCGCGAATCGCCTGCGACTTGCCCGAGCCCGAGAGGCCGGTGAGCACGATGAACCGGGCGTCGGTCGGCCGCTTGCGCGTCTTGCTCACGCCCCGCCTCCGGGTTCGGTCTCGTCGTCTTCTTCGTGGGCCTGGGTGCTCAAGTGCCGGGGCGTGTGGGTGGCGGCGAGGCTGGCATCGAGGCGCTTCACCAGCTCGCGGGCGGCGTTGATGCCGCGCATGCGCAGCAACTGGTTGCGCGCGGCGACCTCGACCAGGATCGCCAGGTTGCGGCCAGGGCCCACGGGCATGTGAATCAGCGGCACCTTCAGGCCGATCAACTCGTAGGCCGCATCGTCCAGCCCGAGGCGGTCGTACTCGCGGTTGGTATCCCAGCGATCGAGCTGCACGACCAGCTCGATCCGCTTCGAGGTCCGGGTCGAGGCGACGCCGAAGAGATCGCGGATGTTGATCAACCCGAGCCCGCGGACCTCCATGTGATGGCGCGTCATCTCGGGACAGGAGCCGATGACGATTGACTCGGCGCGGCGGCGTACTTCCACCGTGTCGTCGGCGACGAGCCGATGGCCGCGCACCACGAGGTCGAGCGCGCACTCGCTCTTGCCGATGCCGCTCTCCCCCACGATCAGGACGCCGAGCCCGAGGATGTCGAGCAGCACGCCGTGGATGATCTCGCGCATCGCCAGGCGGTCTTCGAGAATCGCGGTGAGCTTGCCGATCGCGGTCGCGGTCGGCACCGAGGTCCGCAGGATCGGCACGTCGGCGCGCTCGCCTTCGATTGCGACTTCCGGCGGCAGCTCCGCCCCGCCGGTGACGAGCAGGCACGGCAGGTGCGCCGTGAAGGAGTTGACGAGCGCGAGGCGGCGGGCCGCGGGGTCCAGGCTTTCGAGGAACCGCACTTCGCTGTCGCCGAACAACAGGATGCGGCCCGGCTGGAGGTATTCATGGAACCCGGCGAGCGCGAGGCCGGTTTTCTGGATGTAGGGGCTGGTGATGTGGCGCTCGAGCCCGCGCGCGCCGGCCAGCAAATCGATGGAGAGGCCGACCGACTCGGGCCGTGCGTCGAGCAGGCCGCGAACCGTGATGGTCGGGGTGATGGACATCGACTGTTAGAAGAGCACCTTCCGCTGGTTCGAGGTGGGAATCTTCAGCTCTTCGCGGTACTTCGCGATGGTGCGGCGCGCCAGCATCAGCCCTTCGCGCTGCAGGATGTTGACGATCTTCGAGTCGCTGAGCGGCTTCTTCGGGTCCTCG
>JANOZI010001084.1:0-2406 GCA_031429375.1 Acidobacteriota bacterium
CTGGTCGCCGGCGCAGCGATGATCGGATTGTTGTGGGCGATGCAGTTCATGCTCAACATCCGCACGATCGGCTACGACGAGTTCATGTTCAGCGGCAAAAGCGATTACGACTATTTGCACGTCGACGACAATTTCCTGCGGCTGGCGCAGATCATCCAGCTGGTGCCAGGCCAGCACGACTACGTCTATTTCCAGCAGCTGATTTTCACCGCCGTCAGGCCCGTGCCGCGCGTGTTCTGGCCGGGGAAGCCGATCGATCCCGGTTTCGATTTGCCGACCGAGGTCGGGATGAAGGGGCTCAGTCTCTCGACGTCGATCATCGGCGAGTGGTACCTGAGCTACGGCTGGATCGCCGTGCTGCTCGGCGCCTACCTGCACGGCCGGCTCGCGCGGAGCGCTAACGAGCTGCGACAGAGCACGGCCAATCCGATCGTCTTCGCCCTTGCGGTCATGGTGCTCGTCTCCGGCATGCGATCGATGCAGGACCTGGTGATCATGAGCTATGCGCTCGTGGCATGGTGGGGTGTCAACCGCTTGAGTGCCAGGCGCGTCCTGCCGCAGCGGTGAAGATCCTTCACGTGGTCGCGTCGTACCTGCCGGCAGTGCGCTACGGCGGCACGATCGTGTCCGTGCATGGCCTCTGCAAGGCGCTGGCGGCGCGCGGCCACGACGTCCAGGTCTTCACCACCAGCGTCGATGGGCCGGGCGATTCGCCGGTGCGGCACGGTGAGCCCGTCGATCTCGACGGCGTGTCGGTGTGGTATTTCCCATCACGCTGGTTGCGGCGCCTCTACTGGTCGCCGCCACTCGGCCGCGCGCTCGGGGCGCGCGCCGGCGGCTTCGACGTCGTTCACACCCACGCGGTCTTCCTGTGGCCGCTGTGGGCGGCCGCCCGTGCCGCGCAACGGGCCGGCGTCCCGTACGTGATGTCAACGCGCGGCATGCTGGAGAAAGCGCTGATCGATCGGAAGAGCCGCGTGTTCAAGACGGCCTGGATAGCGCTGATCGAAAAGCAGAACCTGCGGCGCGCCGCGGCCGTGCATGTCACAAGCGCGCGCGAAGCCGCCGAGCTCACGGCCCTTGGCTTCGACCTCCCGCCGATCGTGGAGGTGCCGAATGGTGTGGATGTCACGACCGCTGCCCCGGGCCTTGGCGCGCTCGATCCTGCAATCCGGGCGATCGTCGACGGCGGCCCGTACGTGGTGTTTCTCGGCCGGGTGAGCTGGAAGAAGGGACTCGACCGGCTGATTCGCGCGATTCCGTACATGTCTTCCGACCTCCAGGTAGTGATCGCCGGTAACGACGAGGAGGGTCTTCGCCCGTCGCTGCAGGCGCAGGCGGATCAGCTGAAGGTGGGCGGCCGCGTCGTCTTCACTGGCGCGGTCGATGGCAAGGGAAAGCAGGCCTTGCTCGCCGGCGCGCGGCTGCTCGTGCTGCCCTCGTACTCCGAAAATTTCGGCAACGTTGTGGTGGAAGCCATGGCCGCCGGTTGCGCAGTCGTCGTCACGCCGGAAGTCGGCATCGCGCCAACGGTCGAGGCTGCCGGCGCCGGGTGGGTGGTTGACGGCGACCCGTCCACTCTCGGTACGCGCCTCGCCGAGCTGAGCGCGAACGGCGCGTTGCGGCAAGCGATGGGCCAGCGCGGGCGCGAGACGGCGCTGCGAGAGTTCTCCTGGGATCGCGTCGCGGCGCGCATGGAATCGGCGTATCAAACCGTATTGAAATGAGCAGCCCGAGGAGCACCGTCGCGCAGGTCCGTCAGAATCGGGGCGATGACCCGCGGCAACCCAGCGCATGACCCCCGCGATCACGCCGCTGCTCTTGACCTTCAACGAGGCGCCGAACATTGCGCGGACGTTGAGCCGGTTGTCGTGGGCCACAGACATCGTGGTCGTCGACAGCGGCAGCACGGACGGCACGCGTGAGATCGCGGCCGGCCATCCCGGCGTGCGGGTGTTCCAGCGCGCGTTCACCACGCACGCCGAGCAATGGAATTTCGGCCTGCTGGAGACCGGGATCGCGACCGAGTGGGTGCTGGCGCTCGACGCCGATTTCGTGTTGTCCGATGAATTGATTCGCGAGCTCGGATCGATCGCACCCGATGCCGGCACGGCCGGGTACCAAGCGTCGTTCATTTACTGCATTGATGGGCGTCCGCTGACCGGCGCGGCCTATCCCCCCGTGGTGGTGTTGTTCCGCCGCGGGTCAGCGCGCTACCTGCAAGACGGGCACACGCAACGCGTGCAACTCGACGGGGCGATCGGCACGCTCGCCGGGCGGATCCTGCACGACGACCGCAAGCCGCTCACGCACTGGTTGGCGGCGCAATCGCGTTACATGCGGCTCGAGGCCGAGAAGCTCAGCCAGGCGCCGCCGGGAGCGTTAGGACTGGCCGATCGCGTCCGA
>JANOZI010001085.1:0-9020 GCA_031429375.1 Acidobacteriota bacterium
ACCACCATTTTCTTTGCCGGCTCGAAGCGGCCCATTAACACCCGAACCACGCTCGATCCCTTCGGCAGCGGCGCCGGCCGCTGGCTCGATCCGACCGGCCGCACCGTCCCGCGCAACAGCGAGCGCACCGCGAAGAACGACTACAAGCTCGATGTCAGAACGTCGAAATCGTTCACGACGGCCGGCCGTGTGCGTCTCCAGGGCATCCTCGAGGCGTTTAACGTGCTGAACACCAGGAACCTGACGAACTATAACGGCATCGTCACGGCCAGCACCTATCTGCAGCCGGCGAGCTCCACCGACGTGTTCTATCAACCGCGGCAGCTGCAGTTCGCGGTCCGCGTGACCTATTAGGGACTTCGACCAGCCTTCGCTCACGCTGTTGATCGGTTGTTGCGCCGGTACGAAGGCCGATCCGGGCGCAGCATGCGGGGAAGATCCACCTGAGACACGGGTACGGGAGTAGGATCATTCCAATCAGCTCGCCCAACGGTAATTACCGGCGGGACCTCACTCGACGTTTGCGAAAAGAGACACCTCATGGTTCCTCCGTCGCCCGCTAGCCCGCCTCCAGCCGAAGTGATGTTCAGGATGATCACCGGCTACTGGGTCAGCCAGATCATCGGCGTCGCCGCCAAGCTCGGGATTGCCGAACATCTGCACGAGGGCGCGAAGTCGGCAGACGAACTCGCCCAGCTTACCCACTCCGAACCCACGGCGCTCTTCCGCGTACTGCGCGCCGCGGCGTCGGTCGGCGTCTTCCATCTCGGCGCCGACGATCGTTTCTCGCTCACGCCGCTTGGCGAGACGCTGCGGTCCGGCGTTCCTGGTTCGATGCGGGAAATGGCCATCATGCAGATCTCGAAGGGACACTGGCTGCCCTGGGGCAGACTCGAAGACGCCGTACGGACCGGCACGCCACAGGCCGTCGCGACGCTCGGGTGCGAACTCTTCGAGCACTATGCCAGGAGTCCCGAGGAGGCCGCCGCCTTCACGGGGGCCATGGGAAATCTCTCGGCGATCGTCGCCTCGGAGGTCGCCGCCCATGTCGACACCTCGGGCCTGACTCGCGCCGTCGACATCGGTGGCGCGGAGGGCACACTGATCGCGGCGCTGCTTGGGAAGAACCCGTCGCTCGAAGGGATCGTTTTCGACCTCCCCCACGTGACGGCGAGCGCCAGGGCGAAACTCGAGGCGCAGGGTCTAGGCGGGCGCTGCGAGGTGGTGTCGGGCGATTTCTTCAAGAGCGTACCGAGTGCCGACCTCTACGTCCTCAAGCAGATCCTGCACGACTGGAACGACGAACAGGCCACCACGATCCTGCGCAACTGCCGCCAGGCGATGACCTCTCGCGGGCGCATGGCCATCGTGGAGATGGTGATTCCCGATGACGGCTCGCCCACTGCCGCCCAGTTGATGGACGTGAATATGTTGGCAATCCTGCCAGGTCGCGAGCGGACCCAGGCTGAATACACCACCCTTCTCGAGAGCGCCGGCCTTCGCGTCGAGCGGCTCGTGCCGACGCACTCACCGTTCCAGATCCTCGAAGCCTCGCGCAGCTGACAAGTTGAACCGGGAGGAATCGTGTTTGCCGCAGCAGTGCTCGCCGCATCCGCAGCGATCGTCTTTTCAGGTGTGCAGCCCCAGCTCGCCGCCGTCGGTGAACAGGTCTACCTGGTGTTTGGACAGGGTGACCTGATCAGCGTCATCCGTTCGTCGGACGGCGGCGAGACGTTCGACCGGCCGTCGTCCCTGCCCGGCTCGGGCAAGCTCTCGCTGGGGATGCGCCGTGGTCCACGCATCGCCGCAACGAGCGACGCCGTGCTCGTCGCCGCCGTAGCGGGGGCAAAGGGGGGTGGAGCGGACGGCGACGTTCTGCTTTATCGGTCCACCGACCGTGGCGTGACATGGCGAACGCCTGTGGTCATCAATGCTGTTCCGGGTTCCGCCCGGGAGGGTCTGCACGCCCTCGTCGCGACTCCCGCCGGGCTCGTCGTCGTGGCGTGGCTGGACCTGCGTGATAAGGGCACCCGCATCTACGCGGCGGTATCGCGCGATCACGGGGCGACGTGGGCGCCAGACGCGCTGGTCTACGCATCGCCGTCGGGATCGGTCTGTGAGTGCTGTCATCCCTCGGTCGCGATTGGCGCGGACGGGCGAGTGGCGATCATGTTCCGCAATAATTTGTCGGGCAACCGCGACATGTACGTGGCAGATTCGAAAGACGGTGTCACCTTCACATCCGCAAGGAAGCTTGGAACGAACTCCTGGGCCCTGAACGCCTGTCCCATGGACGGAGGCGCCGTGTCATTCAGCGCCGACGGTATCGTGGCCACGTGGCGGCGTGAGGGCGAGGTGTTCCTCACGACCGACCGCGTGCCGGAACGACGGCTCGGCGCGGGCCGCGATCCGGTCGTCGCGCACTTCCAGTCCCGTCAGGACCTGGCCTGGAGCGCCTCGGACAGCGTGGTGCTCATGCGAAACGAAGGTGCGCCGCTCTCACTTGGTCGCGGACGTTTTCCTTCGCTCGTCGCACTGCGAGACAAGACGGTCATCGCGTGGGAGCATGACGGACAGGTCATGGTCCGCGCAGTGCCCCGATGACCGGCTTTCTGTCACGTGCCTTCCTGATTCCTGAGTTCCTCTGACAAATGCGCACGGTCGCCAAACGTTGCCAGTTGGGCTGACCCTTCCGTGAGCACGAACATCGTGACCGCCGCAACCGGTTGCGCGATCCGCTGCCGGAACAGCCGGACGTCCAGTCCGAGCAAGGCACACGTGATCACGCGCAGCGTGGCTTTATGAGACACCAGTAGTACGTTGCCTTGGTCGTAGCGCGACCTGATCGCTTCCACGACCCGCATCGCCCGCGCCGCCACGTGAAATGCCGTTTCTCCGCCAGGAGTGCCGCGGCTCGCGACATCATGAGCCCAATACTCATAGGCGTCCGGCCATCGCTGCTTGACCTCGTCCTGCTTGAGTCCTTCCCACTCGCCGTAATCAATCTCCCTCAGCCCGGGCTCGACGGTCGCGGCCACGCCGGTGAGACGGCACAAGGGCTCGGCGGTCTGCCTGGTCCGCAACATCGGACTGATATAGATGGCGTCCCACGCCACCAGCGCGTAGGCCTGTGCGAACGCCTCCGCCATCGCCTCGCCGACGGCCGTCAACGGGGGATCTGAGCTGCCGCTGAACCGGTTCTCGCGGCTTGCCGCGGTCTGGCCGTGCCGAACCATGTAGAGATTCATGCCGTGTGTTTCTTAGCGGTCCACGTCCGTCTCGACCGTGACGCGCAGTCGAGGCAAGTGTAGCATTCGGCCGTGCAGGCTTACGCGGTCCTGCCTCGACCGGTAATGCCGATCTTTCGGGTACACTTTTCAGCAATGGCCAAGTCCCTTCCCGTCATGACCCTCGTAGCCGAGCGCGCGTTGCGCGAGCTGATTCAACCTCCCAAAGACAGCAACGTGCTCGAGGCCAGCGGCGTGGTGGCGGTGGGCGGCTACTACTACGTGGTGTTCGATAACATCCGGCGGATCGCGCGGGTGCATCGCAGTCTCGAACCGGGCTCGAAGAAACACGCGTGGTTCGGCTCGACGCGCAGCGGCGACGGCTACGAAGACATCGCCTACAGCCGGCAGATGCGCCGGTTTTATCTCCTCATCGAAGCGGAAAAACACCCGGACGGCACGTTCAAGGCGCTGATCGACGAATGCGACGAGAAGGCCCGCTACCAGCGGCGGCGGTGGATCGACTTCACGTTCGAGAAACGCAACAGCGGCATGGAAGGGCTGACCACGATCCGCAAGGATGGCCGCGATTATCTGCTCTCGCTCTGCGAAGGCAACGGCTGTCACGGCGGCCGCAAGGGCAAGAAACCCGGCAGCGGACGCATCCACGTGCTGCGGCGCGTCGGCCTGCTCTGGAAATCGATGGCGACGATCGCCCTGCCGAAAAGCGTGAAGTTCGAGGACTACTCGGCGGTCGCGCTGCGGGGCAACAAAATTGCCGTCATCTCGCAGCAGACGGCGCGGCTCTGGATTGGGACGCTCAACGCCAAGGACTGGACCATCACCGGGCGTGGGAAGATCTACGACTTTCCGCTGAACAAGAAGGGCAAGCACAAGTACTGCACGCTCGAAGGCTTGTGCTGGCTGAACGCGCGCGATTTCGTGGCGGTGTCGGACCTGTCCAAGGGCGACTACTCGAAGCGCTGCCGGAAACACGACCAGTCGATCCACGTGTTCCGGCTGCCGTAAGCGCCCCGGTGGCGGCGGTGCTAGACTAATCTCGTGATCGGCGGCAGCGACATCGGTCGGCTTGCCCACCGTCTTGTCCGCCGTAGCTTTAGCGGAGGTGGAAGCCTTGGCGAAGGTGGGTCAGGCATCGTCCTCTGGCTGGTCTTGTGCGTGTCCGCGCCCCAACTGCCCTGGGGCTCGATCGAACTTCGCGCCTCGCTAAGCGGTTGCTCCGACCTTGCCGCGCCGGGCAGTTCTTCATCGCAACTCACCCGTGCCGCCGCCAAGGCAGATAAGTCGTTTTCCGCTGGGTGCCTGGCACCGCCCGAAAGCCCGTCGCTTGCTCCGTCCCTGGGCGATGTCGAGACGACCAGCGCGCGCCGTAACGATCCGCCGAACCTTGCACTCGACTGCCCTCCTCTCGCACCGCGGCCGCCGCCACTCGCATAACGCGTCCGCGGCTGGTTGTGCATTTATTCAATTAACGAGAGAGGTGAAGTATGGGTAAGAAATCCTTTGCGACGATTCTTGTCGGCGTGGCCCTTCTGGCGGGCGTGATCAACGGCCAGGGCCCGCTCGAGGTTCGCGCCGCGGCGTCGACGGCGGTGGCAGGATGGCAACAGATGGTCTCGCCGTCCGGCAGCCAGGTGTGGGTGTCGCCCACCAATATCCTGACCTCGACGGACATCGAACGCGCCGAAGCGCAGAAGATGGAAAACGGCGATTCGGCCGTAGCCGTCGTGTTGACCGCGGACGGCGCGAAGAAGATGGAAGCGGTAACGGCGGCGCGAACCAACGAGCCGATCGCCATGCTGCTCGACGGAAAGCTCATCTGGGCGCCAGTGGTACGCGGCAGCATTGGGCGAGAAGCGCGGCTCACCGGCGGGCCGGGAGGTTTGGCGCCCGCGGACATCCAACGCCTGCTGACGGCCTTTAAGCGGTAGTAATTTGCACGGTGTCAGACACCGTGCCAGGATCGGCGTGCAGCCTGACACGTGTCTGACACCGTTATCACCTAGGCGTGGCGGCGCCGGCCTACCGAAACGCGGTAAATCGACAGCACAATCACGGCGCCGACAAGCGCCATGAGGAACCCGGCCGCATCACCCGGGCCGTACAGGCCAAGCGCCTGTCCAATGAAACCGCCGATCAATGCGCCGACGATTCCGAGAATGGTCGTGACGATGATCCCGCCACCGTCCCGGCCGGGCATCAACAGCTTCGCGATCGCACCAACTACCAAGCCGAACACTATCCATCCAAGTATCCCAGTCATTGTCAGGCCTCCGCGCAGAGGTGGTGTCGTGCCTCCACAACGGAAGACATAGCAAGCTGTATGCCTGCCCTCCCCCAACTCAGCTATGGGACGTGAGGAGCTCAGAGCGTCCAGATGTCCTTGAACGCACGGTGGAAATTGCCGCCGATGACCTTCTCGATGACAGGCGCCGGATAGCGCCGCTGCTGGAGGCCGCGGGCCACGCCTTCGAGGCGGCGCGAGTGATTCAGCTCGGGAATGAAGAGCGGCCGCGATTCGTCAGGCGCCGAAATCCCGCGTGACGTCCGGAAGTCGACAAACGACTTTGCCTCCCGAAGGTAGTCCGGCGTTTCGTCGATCGGCATGGTGCTGAGGTCGCTGCCGATGCCGACATGCTCGGTGCCGCACACCTTGAGCGCGTGCTCGATTTGGCGCATCAGCATTTCGGTGGTCGGCGCGCCGGTGCCCTGGCCGATGAACGGCATGAAGTAGATGCCCACGACGCCGCCCTTGTCGGCCATCGCCTTCAGTTCGCGATCCTCCTTGCTGCGCGGATGACGGTAGACCTCGCGACAGCCGCTGTGCGTGATGAGCGGTGGCCTGGTCGACGCGGCAATACCGTCGGCCGTAGTCTGCGTGCCGCAGTGGCTGAGATCGATCGCGATGCCGAGCGCGTTCATGCGCTCGACGGCCTGGCGGCCGAACGCGCTGAGCCCCGCGTTACCGGGTTCGAGGCAGCCGTCGCCGATCAGGTTGCGATCGTTATACGTGAGCTGGATGATGCGAATGCCCAGCCGATAGAACACTTCGAGCCGCGTCAGATCGCGCTCGATCATCTCGGTGTTCTGAAAGCCGAGCATCAACCCGAGCGTGCCGTCTTTTTTCGCCCGCGCGATGTCGGAATGACGGCGCACCACGGACAGCAGCGCCGGATAGCGGTCGGCTTCGCCCTGCCACAGGGCGATGTTGCGCGTCGTCGCCTCGAAGGTGTCGGCGCTGACCGTGACATTGATGGCGGTAATGCCGGACGAGGCGATCGCCTCGCGCTGTTTCGCCGACAACGGGCCGCGCGGCGGCCACGACACGTTCATCGAGCCCGGATTCGCAAGCGCGTCGATGACGATCGATCGCCGGTACACCCCGCCGACATCGTCCGGCGCCTCTTGCGCGCCGGCGCGCCGGCCTGACAGTGCGAGGGACGCCGTGCCTACCGTTGCCGCGAACTGACGCCGTGTGATCGAGCGATGTGAGTGTGACATATCGGTTCCCCGGGGAATCCAGACTTAGCGCGGCCGCGGCAGGCGCGGCACATTCAGCGGGCCGGCTTCGAGCACCTTGCCCCAGACCCGCCGGCCCACGGCATCAGCCTCTTTAATGATCGCCTCTTCGTCCATCGTCAGGACCTTGCCCTTACGTACGACGAACTGGCCGTCGATCATGACCGACTCGATGTCGGCCGGGTGACCGCTGTGCACCACCGCCGAGACAATGCGTCCTGCGGGCACGAGGTACGGCCGCAGGGTGTCGATCACAAGCAGATCGGCCTTTTTGCCGACCTCGAGCGTGCCGAGCAGCTTTTCCTGATTCACCGCCCGCGCGCCGCCTTGCGTGCAGTCGGCGAGGATGTCTTCCGGCTGTGGCAGGAGGCCCGGCCGCTCGTCGTTGCGCCGGACCCGCTCGGTCAGCAGCGCGATCCGCATCACCTCGAAGACGTCGGTCGTGTTGTTGTCGGTGCCGAGCGCGATCGGGCAGCCCGCGGCGCGCAACGCCGGGATGGGCGGGATGACACCCCGGTTCGCGGCCATGCCGGCCTGGTGCGAAATGATCGTGCGCGAGCGCCCCAGCAACGCGATCTCGGACTCGTCCACGTATCGGGCGTGCGCGGCGAACAGCCGCGGACCGAGGAAGCCGTGCCGGTCGAGATACGCCGCCGGCCTGAGCCCATGGAACTTCACCATGAACTGCCACTCGGGCGTGCTCTGGTTCAAGTGGATCGTGTAGCCGAGATCGTGCTTGTCCGCGAACGCGCGGACCGCGCGCAACAGTTCTGGCGACGACGTCTCGGTCAACGCCGCCGCCGGGAACACGCTGATGCGTCCCTGGTTCTTGCCATGCCAGGCGCTGAACAAGTCGTTGATCCGCTGCATGCCCTCGTCTCGCAGCTTCGGCGAGAACCGTGGTGTTTCACTCTTGGCGAATCCTTCCGGCGCCATCGGGCCGGCCACGTTTTCGCTATCGCGGATCGACTCGGCGAATACGCAGCGCAGGCCGGTGCTGGCCAAGGCGGCCGCCGAACGGCTGATGCCGCCGACGTTCTCCACGATGGTCGTGGTCCCGGTGCGGATGGCCTCCAACGCAGCGACCGTCACCATCAGCGTCGGTTCTTCGCCCTGAAGCAGGCTCGCGGGCTGAATGGCCAGGCGAGCAGAGTTGGGGAACCCGAAGTCTTCGTTGAAGCCGCGCTGCAGCACCGCTCCCATATGGGCGTGGCAGTTGATCAGACCGGGGAATATCGCCTTGCCGCGGCCATCGTAGACGTCGGCGCGCGGATAGGTCTTGAGGATCTGGTCAGTGGGACCGATCGCCGCGATCTTGTCGCCCTGCACCGCCAGCGCGACGTCGTTCTGAACGGCGTCGGCGTTTGCCACGGTGGTGTGCGTGAAGACGACGGTCGTACTCGGTGGCGTCTGCGCCTGCAGTCCGCGCTGCTCGAGGAGCAGCGCGGCAGCGCCCGCGCCCGCGCCGGCCAGCAACTCGCGGCGACTCAGGTTGGAATTGGACCCCGGCATGTGATGACCTCGCCGGGATGGTGCCATCTCGAACGGTGCAAGTCAAAGCCGCAGCGCGGTTATACTCTGCCGGACGCGCTAATGGCGCGAAGGAGACGGCGATGATGAAACGACTTCTCGTAACTTGGGTGTTGATGGGTGCGGCCGGCGTCCTCGCCGTCGCTCAACAGGCGCCGTCACGGCCGATGAGTCCCGCGGGCTCGTCGCAGGTGCAGGTGCTCGGCACGTGGACGAAGGGGCCGAACCCGGCATTCACGCTCGGCCGCGAAACCTATCAAAACGGCAAGTGGATCGAGATCACCTACGGCCGTCCGCTCGAGCGCGGGCGTGACCTGTTCGGGTCCGGCGCCAACTACGGCAAGGCCGCCAACGACGTCGGCGCCCCGGGTTTCCCCGCGCCGCCGGTCTGGCGCGCGGGCGCCAACATGAGCACGCGCCTCAAGACCGAGGTGCCGTTGATGTTCGGCACCAAGACCGTGCCGGCCGGTGAGTACAGCCTGTTCATCGATCTGAAGCTGCCCGAGTGGACGCTCATCATTTCGAGCTGGGCCGCGCAGCAGAAGTTCGACCGTACGGACACGACGGCGTTATGGGGCGCGTACGGCTACACGCCCGACAAGGACGTCGCGCGCGTGCCGATGAAACTCGACAAGCTGCCCTACGACGTCGATCAGCTGACGTGGGCGTTTCTCGACATGAAGAACACCGGCGGACGCATTGCGCTGATGTGGGGCACCACCC
>JANOZI010001086.1:0-2113 GCA_031429375.1 Acidobacteriota bacterium
AGCTGGGCGGTGAGCGGCGCGAGCAGGACGCCGTTGCGGTAATGCGCGGTGGCGTAGATCAGGCCGGGCACCGCCACAGACAGGCCGAGTATCGGCAGGTCGTCGAGCCCGCGCGGCCGCAGGCCGGTTCGAACTTCCATCATCGGCGCATCAGCCAGAGACGGTGCGAGTGCGGCGGCGGCGTTACGGAGCCTGGTGACGCCCTCCTCGGTATAGTTCTCGTCGAACCCGACGTCTTCGACCGTGGAACCGACCAGCACCGATCCGTCGGGCCAGGGCACGAAATATCCATCCGGCCCCCACACCACGTGCGTGAACGCGCCCGGCGTGGCCTTCAACTGAATCAACTGGCCACGCACCGGCTTCACCGGAACAGCGTCGGCGCCTTCGACGGTGATCTGCGACGACCAGCTACCGGCGGCCAGCACGACTCGGTCGGCGTCCCAGCTCGACGAGTTGGTGTCGACGCCGACCCTGCCGGCCGGCATGTGATGAATCCGGATCGCGCCGGTCGCGACCTTGAACTTCGCACCGAGACGCTCAGCGGCCGCGGCCGATGCGAGCGTGAGCGCGGTGACGCCGACAAACCCATGCGGCGTGATCAACAGCGCGCCTTTGGCGCCGGCGTTGGCGAGCGGCTCGTGATCCTCGAACGCTGCGGGCGCGATCCAGCGCGCTTCGACACCTTCTTTCCACAACGCTGCCGAGATCGCGCTCAGGCGATCGACGTCCGCATCGGTGAAGGCCAGCTCGAAGGTGCCGTTGCGTTGGTAGATGACGTCGAGGCCGCTGTCGCGGCGAACGCGATCGATGAAGGGGTCATAGAGGTCGAGGCTGCGGCCGCCAAGCGATCGAAGCGCCGACAGATCGTGGCCTTCGATGTACGGCGCGAGAATGCCGGCTGAGGCCCGCGTCGCGCCCTGCCCGGGCCGGCGCGCATCAATGACCTGAACGCGGGCCCCCGCCGCTGCAAGCTCGTGGGCAACGGTGCATCCAATGATGCCCGCACCGACGACGATGACATTCATTCCCACAGATTATGACGGGACGGCACTGCTTGACGGGGATTTGCAGCCGACGGCGACGAGTTCGGAGCACCAGCCGCCGCGGCCGAGATCCTGCGTAGGCACCCAACAATCGGGCACGGCGGCTATACTCAACGAAAGAAGGCCCATCATGCCCAATACGCCCACCCGGACCATCGTGCATAGCCATCCGGACATCCTGAGCGGGACCCCCGTCTTTGTCGGCACGCGCGTTCCCGCGCAATCGCTCTTTGACTATCTCGAAGGCGGCGACACCTTGGATGAGTTCCTTCGGCAGTTCCCATCAGTAAGCCGCGAGCAGGCGGTCGCGGCGCTTGAACTCGCCAAGGAAAGCGTGCTCACCAGTGCGCGTACTGCTTGACGAGAACCTCCCGCACGACTTGATCGCGACGCTGGCGGGCCACGAGGTCGTGACCGTTCAAGGGCTCGGTTGGGCCGGCACGCTGAACGGCGAGCTGTTGAAACGCGCGGGCGACGTCGCGGACGTTTTCGTCACGATGGATCGCAAGCTTGAGCGACAGCACGATCTCACCAAGTGTCCGTTCGGTGTGGTCGTCATTCGCGCGCGCTCGAACCAGATGCAGGATCTACTGCCCTTGGTCGACGAGCTTCTCGAAGCAGTGACGACTGTCAAGCCAGGACAGGTGACGCGAGTTGGTGCCTAGCCCCGCGCTGCCTTCCCGTCAAGGAGTGCCGCCCCGTCAAGAGTTGCCTTCCCGTCTGCCGCGAGTGAGCGAAGCGAGGCGAGGGCTCAGAAACCGAGCGACGCGCCAATTTCTATGCGGCGCGGCGCTCCGGCTGACGTCGCAGCGCCGAAGTACCGCGACAGCTGATTACCGACGAAGGCGTTGTAGTTGACCTTGTTGAACACGTTCTGAATGTTCACATAGAGGTCGAGGCGGTAACGCTGGTTGCCGCCACCTTCCATCACCACCATCTGCGGACCGTCGCCGCCGCCAGGGCCGCCGCCGGGGCCGCGCTGCGCCGCTGCGCCGCCTGGAGGCGGCGGAGGAGGCGGCATGCCGGGCGCGCCGGCGCGCAGGCCGCCGTGGCCGTTCGACTTGTTC
>JANOZI010001087.1:0-2702 GCA_031429375.1 Acidobacteriota bacterium
TGGGGACGGAAAGGAACGGCGCCCGGAGAGTTCAGGATTCCCCATGACATCGTCGAGGACCACAGCGGTTGAATCATCGTGGCCGATCGCTGCGGGCGACGACATCTTCCTGACTGGGTCCGCCGCAGGCGTCCGGCGCTACAGCCGAACTCGGCACTAATCATTCGCGACGGGCCGTCTTGCACGCAAATGGAGCCGACGCGCGCTGGCCTCGTGGCCGCGCACGGCTCATTTGCAACATTGAGGACCGGGAATCCCTCGACGCGGCCGCGTGCTATCCTTTTGCCCATGGGCCCAGTCGATGCGCTCTACGAGAACGGCCTCCTTCGGCCGGTTTCGCCGCTACCCCTGCGGTCAGGCGAGCGAGTGACGGTCATCGTCGTTCGTAGGGCCGACGCCACACGTTGGGACATCGCGCGGCTCGCTGCCCATGGTGACGACGACCGTGCCTTGGCCGAGGCGGGGCTCGACGAGTGGGCGGCTGCCCTCGACCGTGAGGACCGTGGGTGACCCGCGGCGAGATCTGGTGGGCCGATCTCGGGCCGTACCGGACACAGGAACAGACCGGTCGTCGCCCGGTCATCGTCTGGCAGAGCGACACCTTGACCCGTTTGCTGCAGTCCGTCTTGGTCGTTCCTCTCACCACGAATCTTGATCGCGCAAGACTGGCGGGCACGGCTCTGATCGGCGCGTCTCAAGGTGGTCTTGGTGCTGATTCGGTGGCGCTCGCGTTTCAGATGCGCGCGGTTCCAAGGAAGGCCCTGAAGACCTTGATTCGCGCGCTCACGAACGAAGAAGTGGCGGAACTCGACCTGGCCACAGACGAGGCGCTTGGCAGGGTGGAACCGGCGACGGCGTCGGAGTAGCGGCCGCGCAGCCCACGACCGCGTTGCACGGGGTCGATCTCAGCCAGAAACCTCGAAACCGACAGGCGAAAGTTGGTTGGATGCAGGCGAATGCCGCGCGCCGTGGCGCCATCGCGGGAGCGTCTGGTGTGGAAGTACAGAGACGAATTGAATGAGGTCACGTAAGCTAATGACATCATGCGCAAGCTGATCCTGTTTGTCGTGCTCGCTGCCGCGCTCACGCCGCTGTCGTGCAACCGGGCCGCACCGGCGGCCAGCGACAAGCCGACCGTGGCGCTCGTCCTCAAGACGCTTAACCACCCCTTCTTCGTCGACATGCGGCGCGGCGCACAGGAAGCCGCCAATCGGCTCGGCGTCAACCTGCAGGTGCAAGCGGCAGAGCGGGAGAGCGACGTCGACAAGCAGATGCAGATTGTCGAGAACATGCTGCAGACCGGCATCAAGGTGCTGGCCATCACGCCGAGCGGGTCGCGCGAGATCGTCTCGGCGCTCGTCAAGGCGAAGAATGCCGGCGTGCCGATCGTGATCGTCGATACGCGTCTCGACCCGAAGGCCGCCGCGGACGCGGGCGTGGTCGCGCAAACCTTCATCGGCTCCGACAACTACGAAGGCGGCAAGCTGGCGGGCGAGTACACCATCCAGGCCACCGGCGGCAAGGCGAAGGTCGGCATTCTCGAGGGCATTCCCGGTCACGAGACCGGCGATTCGCGGCTGCGCGGTTACCGCGACGCGGTGGCCAAGGCGCCCGGCATCGCGATCGTCGCCTCGCAGCCGGCCAACTGGGAGCGCGACCAGGGCTTCAATGTGTTTCAGAACATGCTGCAGGCGCACGCCGACATCGACACCGTGTTTGCCGCCAGCGACCTGATGGCGCTCGGCGCGATCGAGGCCATCGCCGCGGCCGGCAAGACCGGCAAGATCCGGGTCGTCGGGTTCGACGCGCTGGACGATGCGAAGAAGGCGATCGAGGCGGGCACGATGGCCGCCTCGGTGGCGCAGTTTCCGTACGAAATGGGCAAGGCCGCGGTCGAGAGCGCGGTGAAGATCCTGGCCGGCGAAAAGCTGCCGGCCGACATCATGGTCAAGCTGGAGATGGTTACCAAACGATGAAGCGATTGCATGTCGGAGTGATTGGCCTCGGCCGCCTCGGCCGCGTCTACGTGCGCGACCTGGCGGGCCGGATTCCTGAAACAAGAGTGGTGGCCGTTGCCGATCCGATTGGCAACCTGGCCAAGGAAATCGCGACGGAATTCGACGTCCCGAAGTCCTACACCGATCCGCTGGAGCTGATCGACGACAAGAGCGTCGAGGCCATCGTGATCGTGACGCCCACGCATATTCATCGCGAGCAGGTGATCGCCGCGGCCCAGAGCAAGAAGCCGACCTTTTGCGAAAAGCCGCCGGCGTTGTCGCTCGCGGAAGTCGCCGAGATGAAGGCGGCGATCGAGAAATCGGGCATGTTCTTCCAGATGGGCTTCATGCGCCGGTTCGACGCCGGGTATGCCGCGGGGAAGAAGGCGATCGAGGCCGGCCGCATCGGCCAGCCGCTGGTGTTCAAGGCGACGTCGCGCGATCCGTTCCGTCCCAGCCTCGAGTACGCCAACCCCGCCAGCAGCGGCGGCATGCTGATCGACATGGGCATCCATGACTTCGACCTGGCGCGCTGGTTCATGGGCGACGTGCAAAAGGTGTCGGCCATCGGCGCCACGATCGCGTACCCCGAGCTCGCCACCGTCGGCGACATCGACAACGCGATCGCCAGCCTGACGTTCACGAGCGGCAAGCTCGGCGTGGTGGACCTCACGCGCAGCGGTATTTACGGCTACGACATCGCCA
>JANOZI010001088.1:0-3462 GCA_031429375.1 Acidobacteriota bacterium
TTCATCGACACCGTCTGCCTGCCGACGAAGCAGCGGCAGAACGCCGCGATTGAGCTGGCGCGCCAGTGCGACGTCGTCATTGTCATCGGCGGCGCCAACAGCAACAACACGCGCGAGCTGGTGAGCACCTGCCGCACGCAATGCGCGGTGGTGCATCACGTCCAGAGCGACGCCGATCTGCGCGCCGACTGGTTCGCCGGCGCGGACACGGTAGGCATCACAGCCGGCACATCGACGCCGGATCCGGTGATCGATCGCATCGATCAACGAATCCGCGACCTCACTGCCCCGCGAGGTGCCGCGCCCGAGGCGTCAGAGATTGAAGAAATAGTCTCCTGATCTCCTGCCCTCCTGTTTAGTCTTTGTTGTCGTCGTCGGCGTGCTCGAAGTCGTGGGCGGCAGCCTTGTCGCTGACCACCACCTCGATCGCCTTCCGCTTATCTTCCTGGATGATGTCGTAAACGGTGCCGGCGGCAGCCGAACCGATGTGACTGCGGCGGGTCTTCAGCCGATACAGCACGAAGCCGCCCAGCACGATCATTACGACCCAGATCAACGCGCCGACTAACTCGGTTGGATCCATGAATTTTCCTTACGAGGGGCGCAGCCCCGAGTCCCAGGAGGCGCGTAGCGCCGACTCCCACGAGGCGGCGAAGCCGCCGAGTCCCCAGTATCAATGAAAACCCTAACAACCTGCCGGGGGCAACCTCCGTCTAAGATTCCGTTATGCCCAACATCCGACTCGCGTTGCGCACCCTGTTCAAGACGCCGTTCATCACCCTCGTCGCCATTTTGTCGCTGGCCCTCGGCATCGGCGCCAATTCCGCCATTTTTTCGCTGTTCGATCAAATGCTGCTGCGGCCTCTTCCGGTGCCGGCGGCCGAAGAACTGGTCAACTTCGCCTCGATCGGCCCGAAACCGGGCTCGAACTCGTGCGGGCAGGCCGGCAGCTGCGACGAAATCTTCAGCTACCCCATGTTCAAGGACCTCGAGCGGGCGCAGGCCAGCTTCACCGGGATTGCCGCGCATCGCAACTTTGGCGCCAGCCTCGGCTACAAGGGCACCTCGCTCAGCGGCGACGGCTTGCTGGTGTCGGGCAGTTACTTTCCCGTGCTCGGGCTCAACGCCGCGATCGGGCGCCTGCTGACGCCCGACGATGACAAGACCGTGGGCGGGCATCTCGTGGTCGTGATCAGCCACGACTACTGGCGCACCCGCTTCGAGCTGAGCCCCGCCGTCCTGAACGACACCCTCGTCGTCAACGGCCAGGCCATGACCATCGTCGGCGTGGCGCCGCGCGGCTTCAACGGCACCACGCTCGGCGAGAACCCCGACGTGTTCGTGCCTCTGACCATGCGCGCCCTGATGCAGCCCGGCTTCAAGGGCTTCGAGAATCGCCGCGAGTATTGGGCGTACCTGTTTGGCCGCCTCAAGCCAGGCGTCTCACTGCAGCAGGCGCAGGTTGCGACGAACGGCCCCTATCGCGCGTTCCTCAACGATGTCGAGGTGCCGTTGCAAAAGGGCATGAGCGACCAGACGATGGTGAAGTTCAAGGCCAAGGAGATCACGCTCGAAGACGGTAGCCGCGGCCAGAGTAGCTTCGACAACGAGGCGCGCACGCCGTTGATCATCCTGCTCGCGGTCACCGGTACGGTGCTGCTGATCGCCTGCGCGAACATCGCCAACCTCCTGCTGGTACGCGGCGCCGGCCGCGCCGCGGAGATGGCGGTGCGGTTGTCGATCGGCGCCAGCCGCCGGCAGCTGATCACGCAGCTGCTGACCGAATCGATCCTGCTTGCGGCGTTTGGAGCCGTGGCGGGATTGCTCGTCGCGACGTGGACGCTCGATCTGATCGCAGCGCTGATGCCGGCCGACGACGGACCGTTGATCTCGTTCGAGCTGAGCGCGCGGATGATGGCATTCGCCGGCCTGACCGCGCTTGGCACCGGCTTCGCTTTCGGCCTGTTTCCAGCGCTCCACAGCACGCGCGCCGATCTGGCCAGCACGCTGAAAAACCAGGCCGGCCAGCCCGGTGGCGCGAAGGCGGCGCGCCGCTTCCGCGCCACACTTGCCACCGTGCAGATCGCGATGTCGATGGCCTTGTTGGTGCCCGCCGGACTGTTCGCGAAAAGTCTCTACAACGTCAGCCGAGTGGATCTCGGGCTCAAGACCGATCATATGGTGCTGTTCGCCATCGCCCCCGAGTTGAACTCGTACACCACCGAGCGCACCCGCGAGTTATTCGAGCGCATGGAAGACGAGCTGTCTGCCGTGCCCGGTGTCACCTCCGTCGTCGCCACGATGGTGCCGGTGCTCGCGGGGGACAACTGGGGCAACAGCCTGGTCGTGGAAGGGTTCGAAGCGGGGCCCGACACCAACACCAACGCGTCGTTCAACGCTGTCGGACCCGGCTACCTCAAGACCATGGGCATCCCGCTGATGAGGGGCCGTGAGTTCACGCGGGCGGATGCCTTCGGCGCGCCCAAGGTGGCGATCGTCAACGAGGCGTTCGTCAAGAAATTCAGCCTCGGCGACAACGCGCTGGGCAAGCGCTTCGGGCTCGGCGGCGGCGATGCGAAGCCCGACATCGAGATCGTCGGCATCGCGCAAGATGCCAAGTACAGCGAGGTGAAGCAGCAGGTGCCCCCACAGTATTACCTGCCGTACCGGCAGCAGCCGCGCCTTGGCTACGGCTATTTCTATCTACGGACGTCTGTACCACCCGAACCCTTACTCGCGACCGTTCCTGCCGTGATGCGAAAGCTCGACGCCAGCCTGCCGCTTGGCGACATCAAGACGATGGAGATGCAGATCAAGGAGAACGTGTCGCAGGACCGCATCATCAGTACTCTGTCACTGGCCTTTGCGTTGCTGGCGACCGTGCTTGCGGCCATTGGCCTCTACGGCGTGCTCGCCTACACCGTGGCCCAGCGCACGCGCGAGTTCGGCCTGCGCATGGCGCTCGGCGCCGACGGCGGGAACCTGCGGGGCATGGTGATGCGACAGGTGGCGGGCATGGCCGTGATCGGCGGAACGATCGGGCTGGCCGCCGCGATCGCGGTGGGCCGATTGGCCAAGTCGCAGCTGTTCGAGATCGAAGCGTACGATCCGGTTGTGCTGGTCGCTGCCACCGTCGCGCTCGGCATTGTCGCCATGGGCGCCGGGTTCCTGCCGGCGATGAGGGCGTCGAAAACTGATCCAATGACGGCGCTCAGGTACGAGTAGGTTCCGCACGAGGGTTCCACACGAGGGTTCCACACGGGGGTTCCACACGATGGTTCCACACGAGGGTTCCAGACGAGGGTTGCAGACGAGGGTTCGACCCGCGCTTGACTCGGACGCCGATGCGATGTGGCGGATTTTCCAGGCGGTGGTTGCCGGCGGTGACACCTATGTATTCGCTCCAGACACGGGCCGGGACGTGGCCATCGAGTACTTCATGGGGCCGGACATCTCGTCGTG
>JANOZI010001089.1:0-4921 GCA_031429375.1 Acidobacteriota bacterium
CCGCGCGATCTCGTCCACGAAAGGCTGTTACGTCGGCCAGGAAGTGATCGTGCGCATCACGCATCGAGGCGGCGGCCGCGTCGCCAAACGGCTGGTTCGCTGGAAGGCGGCTGTAGCCGATGAGCCGACCGGTGGGGACCAACCTTCGACCGGTGGGGACAAACCTTTAGGTTTGTCCTTCCCGTCGGAAGCGCGGATCCTTTCGGGCGAGCGCGACATCGGCCGGGTCACGAGCGCCGCGTTTTCACCGGATCAGAACGCGATTGTCGGCCTCGGCTACGCGCACCGGGATTTCGTGGAACGTGGAACAGAAGTCACGGTGGTGTGGAATGATGGGCAAGCGAAAGCGCAAATCCAATGAACAGTTTCTCAAATGCGCGCGTGGCACTTCTGGCGGCGGCCGTCACATCCGCCGTCGCGGTTGCGTCGGGTTCCCAAGCCCTCAAGCCCTCAAGCCCCCAAGCCCTCTGGTTCAAGGGCAACCTTCACACCCACACCTTGAACAGTGACGGCGACTCGACGCCGGACGCGGTCGTGACGTGGTATCGCGAACGTGGCTATCAGTTCCTGGTCCTCACCGATCACAACTACCTCACCAGCGTGACGGGCCTGAACGCGCTGCACGGCGCCGACGACAAGTTCGTCGTCGTCAAAGGCGAGGAGGTGACCGATCGCTTCGGCGACAAGCCGATCCACATCAACGGACTCGACGTCGATCGGTTCGTGCAACCGCCGGGCGGGAAGTCGGTGGTCGACATGGTCCAGCGGATGGTCGACGCGATTCGCGACGCGCGAGGCGTGCCGAGCATCAACCATCCGAACTTCGGCTGGGCGATTTCACCGGACGAGCTCGGACAGATTCAGCGCACGAAACTCTTCGAAGTGTTCAACGGCCATCCCACCGTGAACAACCTCGGTGGCGGCGGCGTGCCTGGCCTCGAGGAGACCTGGGATCGCATCCTGTCGAGCGGCAAGATGCTGTACGGAATCGCGGTGGACGACGCGCACACCTTCAAGCGTCCCGATGATCCGACGGTGCCCCGGCCCGGTACGGGATGGGTTCACGTGCGGTCGGCCAGGCTCGAGCCTCGCGCCCTGGTCGAGGCGGTCGAGCGCGGGGACTTCTACTCGACCACCGGCGTCGAGCTTCGGTCGCTCGAGTCGTCCAGCACCGGTCTGACCCTCGAGGTGAAAGCGCAGCCGTCGAGCAGGTACCGCATCCAGTTCATCGGCCGGCAGGGACGAGTGCTGAGCGAACAGACCACGCCGGCGGCGAGCTATACCTTCAAGGGCGACGAAGGTTACGTGCGCGCGAAGGTCATCGAGTCGAACGGCAAGCTCGCGTGGATCCAGCCGGTGCCGGTCGGGTCGTCTTCGCCGCAATGAGCGCGGTCGTCGTGGTCGCGGCGGTGATCGAGCAGGATGATGCGTTCCTGTTGACGCTGAGGCCCGACGGCACGCACCTGGCCGGTCACTGGGAGTTTCCCGGCGGCAAGGTCCATCCCGCCGAGACGCATGCCGAGGCGCTCCGCCGCGAGCTCTTCGAAGAGCTCGACATCATCGGCCACGTCGGTGAGCTGGTGCACACCATCACGCACGCCTATCCTGAGAAAACGGTGGAGCTGTTCTTCTACCGTTGCGGATTCGAAGGCGAGGCCAAGCCGATGATGGGGCAGGAGATGCGCTGGGTGCCGCGACAGGATCTGGGCGCGCTGCCGTTCCCCGACGCCGATCGCGCGTTGATAGCCGTGTTAGTGGAGGCGGGTCGTAGGGCACCCCTGTAAGCGTAGGGCACCCCTGTAGGCGTGTCGTAGTGTCGTAGGGCACCCCTTTAGCGGTGCCTTGTGCCTTATGTGTCGTAGGGCACCCCTTTAGGGGTGCCTTATATCGAACGCGGACTTGCAAAAACCGCGCATCGGGCATGCCGGGCACTTGGGTTTCCGCGCGCTGCAGTGCGTGGCGCCGAAATCCATCAACGCCTGGTTGAAATCGAACACGTGCTTGTGCGGCAGCACCGCGGCCGAGAGCGCCCACAGCCGCTTCTTCATCGCATGGGCCTTCGGATCGCCTTTGCCGACAAAGATCCTGAACAGGACCCGCGCGACGTTGGTGTCGAGAATCGCGGCGCGTTCGCGAAAGGCGAAGCTGCGGATCGCGCCGGCGGTGTACGCGCCGATGCCCTTGAACGACATCAGCGTGTCGTGGTCAGACGGCAGGCGGCCGTCGTGCTTCTCCACGGCTTGCTGCGCGATCGACTGCAGCCGGCGCGGCCGGATGTTGTAGCCGAGCGGGTACCACGTCCTGGCGACCTCCGCGGGCTTGGCCTCGGCTAGTACCGCGAAGCTCGGATACTTGCCAAGCCACTCGTGGTACTTCGGCAGCACGCGATCGACCTGCGTCTGCTGCAGCATGATTTCCGACACGAGGATGTGGTACGGATCCGCGGTGTTGCGCCACGGCAGGTCGCGGCCGTTGATGCGATACCACGCCAGCAGGTTGCGGCGGAACCGTTGCCGCAGCGCGGGTGCAGGCAGGGCGGCAGTGCGTTTTGTAGACGGCAAGTGTGGTGCGTAGAGGCGGGTCTTGAGACCCGCCTAAGCCGCCTATAATCCTACAGTGTCCATCTACACCAAGACCGGCGATTCAGGCGACACCAGCCTGTTCGACGGCACGCGCGTCAGCAAGACGCATCCGCGCGTCGTCGCCTATGGCGATGTCGACGAAGTGCAGGCCTGCCTGGGCGTGGTCCGCGCCGCGGGTCTGCCGACGGATCTCGACGAGATGTGCCTTGCGCTTCAACGCGATCTGTTCGCGCTCGGAGCGCGGCTGGCCGACCCGTCTCACAAGATCGCCACGCGCGTCGCAAAAATCGTCATCGACGACGGCAGCATTGCGCGGCTCGAGTCGTGGATCGACCGCCTCGACACCGAGATCACCCCGCTCCGGCATTTCATCCTGTCGGACGGCATCGCCGCGGGCGCGTCGTTGCATTTCGCGCGCACCGTGTGCCGGCGCGCCGAACGATCGGTGCTGGCGCTCGGTGCCGACGCGGTCGAGCCGGTGGTGGTCGTCTATCTCAATCGCCTGTCCGATCTGCTCTTTACGATGGCGCGTGCCGCCAACCATCGGGCGGGTGTCACCGAAACGCCGTGGTGACAGGACCCCGCGAGCTGCAGCAGGCCTACGCCGCCTGCCTGCAACTTGCGCAATCGCATTACGAAAATTTTCCGGTCGCCTCCCGATTGATGCCGGCGCGCCTGCGCCCGCACGTCGCCGCGGTTTACGCGTTCGCGCGCATCGCGGACGACTACGCGGACGAACCCGGCCGCAGCGACGAGGAGCGGATCCGCCTGCTCGATGACTGGCGGGCAAAGCTCCACGACACGGCACCCCATAAAGGGGTGCCCTACGAAGCGATGGCGGCGAATGTGTTTCTCGCCCTTCACGACACGATTCGGCGTTTCGAGCTGCCGGTGGCGCTGTTCGACGACCTTTTGAGCGCGTTCAAGCAGGATGTGACCACGACCCGGTACGAGTCCTGGGCGGATGTGCTGGACTATTGCCGCCGTTCGGCGAATCCGGTTGGCCGGCTCGTCTTGCGCCTGAGCGGGTATCGCGACGCCCATCTCGATCGCGCCTCCGACGCGGTGTGCACCGCGCTGCAACTGACGAACTTCTGGCAGGACCTGGCGATCGACTGGTCGCGGGGGCGGTTGTATGTGCCCGAAGAAACCTGGCGGCCCCACGGCGCCGTTCCGGCGTCGCTCGATGGCGGCAGCATGACGCCGGCGTGGATGGCAGCGTTGCGCGATTGCGGCCGTCACACCCGCGAGCTCTTCAGGCAAGGCCGGCCGGTGTGCGACGGCGTGTCGGGCCGCTTGCGTTACGAGCTGCGCGCGACCTGGCTGGGCGGCACGCGTATTCTCGATCGCCTGGACCAGTCCTCGTTCGACGTCTTCACCGCCCGCCCGAAACTCGGCATCGTCGACGCAATAGTGATAGCTTGGGGCACGGCGTTGTGGCGCCCGGCACCAACCCTTAGGCACCTTTAGGCACCCTAGGCACCCTAGGCACTGACTTGGCCAGAGATACTTCTTTCTCTTACTCGTTCTTAGTTCTCCCCCCTGCTGAGCGTCAGGCGATCGGCGTGGTGTGGGATTTCTGCCGCGCGGTGGACGATGCGGTGGACGAGGCGGATGACGCCGCGATCGCGGCCGCGGAGGTGATCAACTGGCGATCGGAGGTGGACCGTATATTCGGGACCGACGCGCCCCTGACGCCCCAGGGCGCGCGCCTCAAGCCGTTCGTGTCGCAATTCGCCCTGTCGCGCCAGCCGTTCGACGACCTCGTCGATGGCGTCGAAATGGACTTGCATCGATCGCGTTACGCGACCTTCGACGAGCTGGCCGGATACTGCCGTCGCGTGGCCTCGGCGGTCGGACTGATCTGCATCGAGATCTTCGGGTGCCGCGACTCGCGGTCGCGCGACTATGCGTTCAACCTCGGGCTCGCGCTGCAGCTGACCAACATCATCCGCGACGTCGGCGTCGACTTCGCCAACGGACGGGTCTACCTGCCGCAGGAAGATCTCGCGCGCTTCGGCGTGACCGAAGACGACATTCGCGCCGGCAAGGTGACGGAACCGGTGCGGCGCCTGCTTGCCCACGAGTGCGTGCGGGCCCGGCAGTTTTTCGACGCGGCCGCGCAGGCCATGCCGCCGGCCGAGGCGCGCCGGCTCGTGGCCGCCGAGATCATGGGCGGCATCTACTTCGAGATTCTCCACCGCATCGAGCAGCGCGGTTACGACGTGTTCACCGAAGTGATCCGCGTGCCGAAGATCATTCGCGCGCGGATCGCCCTGACGATCTGGGCGATGACCCAGCTTTCCGCCATCGGTTTCCGGCGTTCAGCGCGAGCGTGA
>JANOZI010001090.1:0-2636 GCA_031429375.1 Acidobacteriota bacterium
CGGGAGAAGCGTTCGTCTTTACGCAGTTTTCCGGATCGCCGCAATGCTTTTTGACAGCGGATCAACTGCTCGAGGAGCTGGGCGCCGCCGGCTTTGCGCCCGATCCTGAATTGCCCCTGCGCGAACTCAATCGACCTGCCCAGGGCAGCCTCGCCTGCGGCGGGGGTCCTGTCATTTACGAGGGCGGCTTCAAATACCTGTGAGGATCACTCGATGACACGACCGCGACGCCCGGCACCATCGGCAGGCCGGCGCACCGTGCCCGCATCACAGCAGCTGCCTAGTGTCCTTCAGTCGGCCAGTATTGCGGTTCAATTTCTGCGAACAGGCGCATTTCCAACTGCCACGACCAGAGTCGCTTATCGCGAGCCGATGCGAAGCTGTGAAGGAACTTGCGTGACCTGCCTCGGTAAACCTTGCACAAGGCATCGTACTTTGGGGCCACCAGTGGGCTGCCTCGATCGATCGCCGACTGAAGCTGCGTATACCGATACGCAATCGCGCGTTGCTCATCCTCCGTTAGTGTGAACTGCCGGCGAGGCCGCCGGGCTGGTGCGTGGGCCGCCATTGTGGACATCGTATCTGCCTTTCAGAAAGTGTCCACGGAACCGGATCAAACTCGGGAGTATCAGGAGAAGGTGAACGACTTCACCTCCCTCCCCCCAAAAGGACTAAGGTAATAGTTAAGGCTTCCTCAAACAGCCAATTTGTCAGATGGATGACGCCCACGCGCTGCTCACCCGCATTCCGGCGCTCCAGCGTCCCTGCGATCTCGACCTGTTGGTGTTCTTTGCCAAGCACCCGCGAACGCTGCTCACCAGTGAGCGCCTCGCTCGGCTACTGGGCTACCAGCTCAAGGAGATCGCTCAGTCGCTGGATGTCTTGCTTGGGGCGGGCTTCCTGACGCGGACACAGGACCTGGCACGCCCGGCGCGGCTGTACGTGTTCGCGCCAGGCGTCGCGAACGACGAATCGCTCCCGGCAATCGTGAAGTTTGCATCCACACGCGAAGGACGGTTGGCCCTGCGGCGCGCTGTGACACACTCGCGGGCGGGACGCTCGGACGGCGACGACCAGGAACCGCAGTCGGATACGAAGCTGAAGGGGAAACGGTGATGGCGGACCACGATCTCGTCAAAACAGGTATCAACGGGCTGGACTCCATCCTGTTAGACGGAATTCCGCGTGGCAACATCATTCTTCTCGAAGGCGGAATTGGCACGGGCAAGACGACGTTGGGCGTCGAGTTCGTCTACCGCGGCGCCAGTCAGTTCGACGAACCCGGCCTCATCGTCCTGTTCGAGGTGTCGCCCGACAAGATCGTCCGCGATGCGGCGAGCCTTGGTTGGGATCTCCCGGCGCTCGAACGCGCGGGCAAACTCAAGATCATCTTTACGACCCGCCATGTGTTCTGGCAGGAGCTGCAGCAGGCAGACAGTCTGCTGCTCGGAGAGGCGGCGGAGATGGGCGCCCGACGCATCTTCGTGGACGGCGTGGCCGGCGTGAGCGATGCCCTGGGGAGCGGCCGGCGTGTGGACGATCGGGACACCTTTCACGTCCTCGCTGAGGGGCTGCAGCGCGAGAATCTCACCGCGATGCTCGGCCTGGAGGCGACGGCGTTCAACGATCAACAGCAGATGGCTCTGCCCGAAGAGTCCATTGCAGACACGGTCATCCAGCTGCGGATGGAAGAGGTGACCCGGGCCACGGTGCGATCGCTCGAGATCATCAAGTCGCGCGGCCACGATTTTCAGATGGGACGGCATGCGTTCAGGATCGTCGATGGCCGCGGCATCGAGGTGTACCGGCGCGTGCAGGCTCCGTCGCGGAAGCCGAGCCGGGATGAGGCCGCGGCGTTTGATGCGACGACCCGCATCACCACGGGTGTGCCCGGCCTCGACGCACTCGTCAATGGCGGCTACTTCCTCGGGAGCACGACGGTGATCTCCGGCATCTCTGGCGTCGGCAAGAGCGTCATGGGCCTGCAGTATCTGGCCGAAGGGGCACGTCACGGGCAGCGCAGCCTGATGCTCTCGCTGGATGAACAGGTGCCGCAGATTATTCGCAACGCCAACAGCATCGGGATCGACCTCAAGAAAATGATCGACAGCGGCATGGTGCTGGTGCAGTACGACACGCCGCAGGAAATCGAGATCGACCGTCACTTCCACGACATCGAGCAGCTCGTGGAGGAGTTCAAGCCGGCGCGCGTGGTGTTAGACAGCCTCTCTACGTATGGTTCGAACCTGGGCACCGAGGGACGCATGTTTCGAGACTTCTTCCACGCGCTGGTCGCGCTGATGAAGGAGCACCAGATCGCCGCGGTCTACAACCACGAGAACCCGGAGATGCTCGGGATGGCGTCAATGATGGGCGCTTTCCACATGAGCTCGCTCGTCGACAACATCCTGCTGATGAACTGGATTGAGATGGGCGACGCCTTCCGCCTCGGCCTGACCGTGGCGAAAATGCGCGCGAACCCGAATGCGCGTGCAACGCACGAGTGCGAGATACTGGACGGCCAGGGTATGCACGTCCTGCCGCGCCAGATTCCGGCTGCGCTGACTCGTCCGTTTTCCAGTTATCTGAACCTGATCTCGCGCAATCCCGCGCGGCATAAGGACCCCGAAAAGGAA
>JANOZI010001091.1:0-2106 GCA_031429375.1 Acidobacteriota bacterium
TCGAAGCGCGCGCGAAAGAGAGCGGCGTGCTGCTTTACGTGCGGGCGGTGCCGTCGATCGCCAAGGGCGATCCGATCGCGAGTATCGGGGTTGTTGGTAAAGCGCCGTAAGAGAAGACCAGAAGAAAGCGAACAGAAGTTCAGGAGACCAGGAGAAATATTTGCTCCTGATCTTCTGGCCTCCTGTCTTGTTTTCTCCTGGCCTCCTGTTTTATTTGACCGCGAACACCCAGATCGCCCCACCCTCCGGCACGTCGGGGTATTCACCCGGGAACAACCGGTTGAGGCGGACCTGCATCGCCCGCGCATCGACGCCCCAGCCTGACTGCACCGCGACGTATTGCTTGCCGTCGACCATGAACGACGAGGGCTGGCCGGTCACGCCCGAATTGGTCGGAAACTCCCACACCACTTTGCCGCTCGCCGCGTCGAAGGCGCGGAACATCCGATCGTTGGTGCCGCCGCTGAACACGAGGCCGCCGCCGGTGGCGAGCGTCGGCCCCCAGTTCGCCGACTTCGCGAACGTGTGCGTCCACACGCGCGCGCCGGTGTCGACGTTCCACGCCTGCACCTCGCCGATGTGATCGGAGCCCGGCGCGAGATACAGCGTGCTGGTCGCCCCCGTGTAACCGCTGCCGGCGGTGTAGGTGACCTCACGGCCGATGATCGTTCCGCACAGGTTCTCGTTGGCGGGAATGTAAATCATCCGAGTCTTCGGGCTGTACGCGATCGGCGGCCAATTCTTGCCGCCCCAGTGCGACGGACAAAAATCCGCCAGCTTGCCGGTGCCGGGCTGGCGCGCCGGATCCACGTCGGGCCGTCCGGTCTTCGAATCCAGGCTCCGAAACACGTTCTGCCGCACGTACGGCTTGCCCTCGACGAAGTTGATCGTGCCGTCGGTGCGCTCGAGGAACCACAAGTAACCATCGCGCGCGACGTCGATCAGGCCCTTGACCGTGCGGCCGTTGCGCTGGTAGTCCACGAGAATCGGCGGCGACACTTCATCCCAATCCCATGAATCGTTCGGGTGGTATTGAAAGTGGCCCTTGATGCGACCTGTGGCCACGTCGAACGCGACGGTAGACGAGGTGTAGAGATTGTCGCCCGGGCGTCGATCGCCCATCCACGGGCCGCCGTTGCCGGTGCCGAAGAACGCGAGGTTCGTGGCCGGATCGTAATTGCCCGTGACCCACACGGATGCGCCGCCCGTTCGCCACTGTTCGCCTTTCGGCCAGGTCTCGCTGCCGGGTTCACCCGGCGCCGGTACCGTGTAGGTCTTCCACAACGGCTTGCCGGTGTCGAGGTCGAACGCGGCGACGAAGCCGCGGATGCCAAGCTCGCCGCCCGACGCGCCGACCAGCACCTTGCCGTCGGCCACCAGCGGCGCCAGCGTCATGTAGTACCCGCTCTTGTTGTCCGCCACGGTTGTCGCCCATTCCTGCTGCCCAGTGCGCGCATCGAGCGCGACGAGCACCGCATCGCTGCCGGCGAGGAAGACCTTCGTGCCGTGCAGGGCGATTCCGCGCGACGTCCGATGCGGCGCCACGACGTTCTCGGCCGTCTCTTTGATGAACTGCCACAACAGCACACCCGTCCTCGCGTCGATCGCGATCACGCGGTTCCCCGGCGTGGCGACGAACATGACGCCGTTCGTCACAATCGGCGGCGCCTCGTGCCCGCTGGTCACGCCGGTGGAATAGATCCATGCCGGCTGGAGGCGGGCCGCGTTCGCGGCGGTGATTTGATCGAGCGGGCTGTAGCCCCACCCGTCGTACGTGCGCCGCACCATCAGCCAGTCGCCGTCCGCCGGATTCTTGAGCCGGTCGGCCGTGACGGCGGTGTAGTTCTTCAACAGCGCCGGCATCGGCGCCACCACCGGCGGCAGCGGCGCAGGCTGTTGCCGGCCTTCAAGCGCGAACCGAACGCGCTCCGGCGCGGAGGCTGGCAGCAGGACGCCCGCGGTCACCACGACGAACGCCAGCAAGCTGAGGCTCTTCATACCGCGCACAATACTTGATGAAGCCCCATAATGGCGACCGCTGAGCCCCAAATGAGCTTGGTTATTCGTAATTCAGTTTTGGTTATTCGTAATTCGTTATTGGTTATT
>JANOZI010001092.1:0-10397 GCA_031429375.1 Acidobacteriota bacterium
GAGCGCCTGCGTCTCGCCGCGGGTGAACACGCACGAGCCATGCACGCGCGGCAGCACGGTGTTCTCGATCGTGATCTGGCGGATCTCGTCGAACTTGCGGCCATCCAGCCGGATGCCCTTGTCGAGGATCGACTCGCGCAGCGTCTTCTCCTGCAGGTCGTGGAAGATGCCCTTGACCGCGAGCTTGCGATCGGCGAATTCTTCGGGCAGGCTGGCGACGAGCTCCTTCTCGAGCTTTGCGACGGTGCCGTAGTTTTCGATCTTGCCCTTGATGCGCATGGCGTCGCCGAGCGCCGCATACGACTTCGATTCGGCGTACGCCACCAGCTTCTCGTCGACCTTGACCTCGGGCTTCGCCAGCTTCTTGCGGCCCGCTACCCTGGCCAGCCCGTCGATCATCTCGACCAGCTGCTTGATCGCGGCGTGAGCGGTCTCGAGTGCCTGCACGGCTTCTTCTTCGGACACCTCGTTGGCGCCCGCTTCGACCATCACGATGCCGTCCTGCGTGCCGGCGACGACCAGGTCGAGGCGGCTCTCCTTGCGCTGCGGGAAGGTCGGGTTGACGATGTACTTGCCATCGACCAGGCCGACGCGCACGGCGGCCACGGTCTTCTGGACGGGCATCTCCGACAGCGCGAGTGCCGCGCCCGCGCCGGTGAGCGCGAGGACGTCGGAATCGTTCTCGGTGTCGGCGGAGAGCACGAACGCGATCACCTGCGTCTCGAACGCCCAGCCGGCGGGGAAGAGCGGGCGGATCGGCCGATCGATGACACGGCTGGTCAGCGTCTCTTTTTCCGTCGCCTTGCCTTCGCGCTTGAAGAAGCCGCCAGGAATGCGCCCGGAGGCGTAGGTGTATTCGCGATAGTCGACCGTCAAGGGCAGAAAGTCGATGCCTTCGCGGGGGCTGGACGAATGGCAGGCGGTGACGAGCACCATGGTGTCGCCCAGGCGGACGACCACGGCGCCGTCGGCCTGCTTCGCCAGCCGGCCTGTCTCGATGGACAGGGTCTGCGAGCCGAGAGATAGATCACGCTTGTGCATAGCTAACCTGTGAAAAAGGAGTTGGGTTCCCGAGTTACTTGCGAATGCCGAGGCGCTTGATCACCTCTGCGTAGCGGTCGGTGTCCTTGCTCTTCAGGTAGTCGAGCAGGCGACGCCGCTGGCCAACCAGCTTCAGCAATCCGCGGCGGGAATGGTGGTCCTTCGCGTGTGTCTTGAAGTGTTCCGTCAGATAGGTGATGCGCTCGCTGAGGATCGCTACCTGGACTTCGGGAGAGCCGGTGTCGTTGTCGTGCGTCTTGTACTCGCCGATGAGTGCGGTCTTCTTGTCTTTCGTCAGTGCCACGGTTCCTCCACGCACGGCCGAGTCCGCCTTCGCTCCTTCGGAGCTCCGGCGCGACCAATGCCGCCGTATGCGGCGATAACAGCATCGCCTGTAACCTCAATATGTTACCCGAAACGTAAGCCGTGGGGCACCCCTTTATGGTCCGTAGGGCACCCCTTCATGGGGTGCCTGCCGTCACGCCAAAACAACAGCCGCGTGAAGGAATCCGGGCGTTTTGCCCGGTCTAGCCAAACCCACCAGCGCCCCGTCAGGGCCGAGCAGCCTGACCAGTTCCGGCAGGGGACTTAAAGCAGCCTGAAGATCATCAGGGGCCACTTCCAAGCCGTTCCTGACCCGCTCCACGTGCACCGGCCCCCGCAGCACGACGGCCGGCAGGCCGGCGAGCAGCTCGTCAAAGGGCAGCAGGCGGCCGGCGAGCGCTTCCCGGGTCGACTGCAGGACCTCCGCCAGCGGCACAGCGCCCTCGAGGCCGAACTCGCCGGACCTGGTCCGGCGCAGCGCGGCCAGCACCGCGCCCATGCCGAGCGCGGCCCCGAGATCGTGCGCCAGCGACCGCACGTAGAACCCCGCGGTCACGCGCATCCGCAGGCACGCCGTCTCGCCGTCGAACGACACGATGTCGAGCTGCCGCGCGGTAACCGTCACGGCCTTGGGCAGCACCGCCGTCGCGCCGGTTTTCGTCTTGCGCGCCAGCTCGTACGATCGCTCGCCGTCGATGTTTTTTGCCGAGTAGGCGGGCGGTGTCTGTTCAACCGTGCCGCGGAACCTGGCGAGCGCCGTGTCCAGCTGCGCGCGAGTCGGCCGATCAGCGGACGTCGTCACGACCGTGCCCACCGCATCGTAGGTATCCGTCGTCCGTCCAAACGCGACGGTCGCGTCGTAGTCCTTGTCGCCCGCGGTAAGAAACTGCGCGAGGCGCGTGGCGCGGCCGACCACGAGCGGCAACACGCCGGTCGCCATCGGATCCAGCGTGCCGGTGTGTCCGATGCGCGAGACGCCGAGCGCGCGCCGCGCGAGCGTCACGACATCATGCGAGGTCGGTCCCTGCGTCTTGTCGACGACCAGGACGCCGTCAGGAAACATTGACCGCCTTCACCATCAGCTCGCCGAACCGTTTCTGCACGGCCGAGAGGTCGCCCGTTGTCGAGCAGCCCGCGGCGTTCTTGTGCCCGCCGCCGCCGAAGTGTTTGGCGATCGCGCCGACGTTGACCTCGCCCTTGGATCGCATGCTGACGCGCCAGTCGTGGTCGCCGGCTTCCTTGAAGAACGCCACCGCCTGGATCTCTTTCACGGTCAACGGGAAGTTGATCAGGCCCTCGAGGTCGTCGCTGGTGCCGCCGAGGTCGCTCATCGCCTTGCGGGTGATGGCCAGCAGCGCGACCTTGCCCTCGTTCTGGATCACCATGTCGTTGAGGACGGCGCCGAACATGCGGACCCGCGCCAGGCTGCTGCTGTCGTAATGGGTGCGCGCGATCCATTGCGGATCCGCGCCGGCTTCGACCGCGCGGCGCGCCACCTCGTAGGTCCACGGCGTGAGGTGCGAGAAGTGGAACGATCCCGTGTCGGTCAGCACGGCGAGGTAGAGGTGCGTCGCGATGTCGCGGGTCAGCGGCACGCCGAGCGCATCGATCACGGTGCAGACCATTTCGCCGCAGGCGGCCGCCGACTCGTCAATCCAGTTGATCACGCCGTAGCCGGTGTTGCCGGGATGGTGATCGATGTTGAACACCGGCGATCGATCCAGGCCCGCCACGCCGGTGCGCGACAACTCGCTGCACTCCATGATCAACGCGGCGTCGTACGGCTCGGTGACGCTGGTCGTGAGCTGGATGCCGTTGACGCCGGGGAAGGGCTGCAGGAACGCGGGCGGGGCCGCGTCGAAGACGACCGCGGCGTCTTTGCCCATGGCGCGGAGCGCGAGGGCCATCGCCATCGCCGAGCCGATGGCATCGCCGTCGGGGCGCTGGTGTGACGCGACGACGAACCGCCGTCCCGCGCGCACGGCCGCGATCAGCTCAGCCGGGGGATTACTTCGGCTCGTCATGCTTGGGCGCGTCTTCAGGCCGACTTCGCACGTCTGGGTCCGGCAGTGCTTCGTCGGGACTCGCCGCCGTCTCCACGAAGTCGGGGCTGTCGACGGTGCGCGCGGCTTCGTCCGCGTGGATCTCCTGGATGATCTGCTCGATGCGGTCCTGGGCGGCGACCGATTCGTCGAAGATGAACTTCAGCTCCGGCACGCGCCGCAGCCCGAGCCGCTCCGCCAGCAGGTGGCGCACGAAACCGGTCGCGCGCTCGAGGGCCTTGGTGGTTTTCTTGCGCTCGGCGGCGTCGCCGATGATGGTCCAGTAGACCCGCGCCAGCGACAGGTCGCCGGTCACCTTGGCGCGCGTGACCGTGACCAGCCCGACGCCGGGGTCGCGGACCTCGGTGGCCAGCATCTGGCCGACTTCCTCGCGGACTTGTGCCTGGATGCGCTCGACGCGGTGGGTGAGCGCCACGTTATACCGCCTGGGCGACGCGCTCCATATGGAACACTTCGACCACGTCGCCGACCTTGATGTCGTTGAAGTTCTGCAGGCCGATGCCGCATTCGAAGCCGGTCTTGACCTCCGAGACATCGTCCTTGAAGCGCTTGAGCGAGGCGAGCTTGCCGGTCCAGATTTCGACGTTGTCGCGGAGCAGGCGCGCCTGCGCGTCGCCCGAACGCTTGATCACGCCCTCGTTGACGATGCAGCCGGCGATGGTGCCGATCTTCGGCACCTTGAAGGTCTCGCGCACGGTGGCGGCGCCGATGCGGGCTTCCCTGAACGTCGGATCGAGCAGCCCGGCCATCGCCTTCTTGATCTCGTCGGTGACGTGGTAGATGACCGTGTGGTGCCGGATGTCGACCTTTTCGCGCTCGGCCACGTCGGCGGCGTTGCGATCGGGCCGCACGTTGAAGCCGATGATGATGGCCTCCGACGCCGTCGCCAGCAGCACGTCCGACTCGTTGATGGCGCCCACCCCCGAGTGGATGATCTTGATCTTGGTCTTCTCGTCGGTCAGCTTCGAGAGCGTGTCGGCCAGCACTTCGGCAGAACCCTGCACGTCGGCCTTGATGATGAGCGCGAGCTCCTTCGCGCCGCCCTCGGCCAGCTGGGCCTGGAGCGACTCGAGCGTCATGCGCGAACCCTTGGAGCCGAGCGATTTTTCCTTCGCCTGGCCCTGGCGGAACGTGGCGATCTGCCGCGCCTTCGCGGCGTCGCCGACGGCCTGGAACGAATCACCAGGCGAGGGCAGCGACTCGAGGCCGAGCAGTTCGACCGGCGTCGACGGCCCGGCGACCTTGAGGTTGCGCCCGCGATCGTCGATCAACGCGCGCACCTTGCCGACCACGGGGCCCGCGATCACGCTGTCGCCGACGCGCAGCGTGCCGTCCTGCACGAGCACGGTGGCGACGGGGCCGCGGCCGCGATCGAGCTTGGTTTCGATCACCGTGCCGATCGCGCTGCGCTTCGGGTTGGCCTTGAAGTCGTCGATTTCCGTGACGAGCAGGATCATTTCGAGCAGGCCGTCGAGGTTCTGCTTCTTCTTCGCCGACACTTCGACGAACACTGTGTTGCCGCCCCATTCTTCCGGCATCAGCCCGAGCTCGGTGAGCTGGCGCTTGACGGTTTCGGGGTTGGCGCCCGGCTTGTCGATCTTGTTGACCGCCACGATGATCTTCACGTTCGCGGCCTTGGCGTGGTCGATGGCTTCTCTCGTCTGCGGCATCACGCCGTCGTCGGCCGCCACGACCAGGATGACGACGTCGGTGATCTTCGCGCCGCGGGCGCGCATCATCGTGAACGCCGAGTGACCGGGCGTGTCGAGGAACACGATGTGCTTGCCGGCGTCGCCGCCGGCGCTCACCAGGTACGCGCCGATGTGCTGGGTGATGCCGCCGGCTTCGCGCTCGGCGACCCGCGTTTCGCGAATCGCATCGAGCAGCGTCGTCTTGCCGTGATCGACGTGGCCCATAATCGTGACAACCGGCCAGCGGGTCACGAGGTCGGCCGGATCTGCCGTCTTGTCGCTTTCTTCTACGATTTCCTGCTCGAAACTGCGGGTCTGGATTTCGGCGCCAAAGCCGGCCGCGAGCGTCTTGGCGGTGTCAATGTCGATCGTCGAGTTGATGGTCATCATCATCCGGCGATCGAGCAGCGACTTGAGCGCGTCCTTGACGCGGATCTCGAGGCGATCCGCCAGGTCCTTCACGGTCATCCCTTCCGAGAAGGTGATGGTGCGCGTAATCGGCGGCGGCGCGGCGACGGCCGGGGCCGCTTGCGGACGCTGCAGCGCGTCGCGGCGCTGCGAGGTCTTGGGGCCGGCGGGCCGTTGCTGATACTGCGGGCGGAAACCGGGACGCATGCCCGGCATGCCCGGCCGTGGCAGGCCCGTGGCCGGCCGCACCGGCTGCGACGGCAGCGGCCGAGGACCGCCGAGCATCGCGGCTGACGTGCCGCTCGACGGACGCGGTGATTGCGGCGACGGCCGCGGTCCCTGCGGGCGCGCGAGATTACCGGTGGCAGCCTGGGCCGGACGCGGCGCCGACGGGACAACGCGAGGCGGCTGCGGCACCAGCTGGCGGCGCGGCTGCAGCGGCGGCGCGCTCGGCGGCGCCTTGCCGGGTTCTTCCACGCGCAGCCGAATGCTGGGCGGCACGAACCGGCCGGCGGCTTTTTCGCGCACGACTTCCGGCGCCTCGGCCGGCGCGGCAGCGATCGGTTCGGGCTGCGCCTCGGCAACGGGTGCGGGCGCCTCCTGTTCCACTGGTGGCGGCGCGACGTCGGCCGGTGGAGCGGCGGGCTCGGCGTGTTCGGCGGCGTCCTCGGTCGTCTCTTCCGGCCTGGCCTCGACGGGCTTCGCAATCTTGATCAGGCGCGGCGGCCCCAGCATCGGTGCCGCGGGCTTGGGCGGCTCGGGCGCGGCCCCTTTCTTTCCGGGCGCGGACTTGGTTTTGACGGCCTTGCCGGCTTCTTCCGAGAAGACGTCACCCTTTGGCAGGGTGATGCCGCGCTGCTTCGCCAGGCGATCGACAAACTGCCGTGCGACGATTTCTTCGAGTGTGCTGGACGCGCTCTTCAGCTCGATGCCGTGGGCCTTCTTGAGCAGAGCCAGGACTTCCTGGCTCGTGGTGTTCAGCAGCTCGGCGACCTTGTAGATCCGGACAGTGGACAAACGCTATTCCTCGAGTTTCGTTTTCGCGGAACTAAAGTTCCGCGCTACACCGCTATTTCGCTTCTTCGCTTGAGGCGTCCGCCGTGGCAACGGCCGGTGTCTCTTCGGCGGCGGGCGTCTCGCCTTCGGCCGTCTCGCCTTCGGCCGGGGCGTCGCCCTCGGCGCTGGCGGCTTCGATCAAGCCAAACTGCGCCTCGACTTCCTTGCGCTTCTCTTCCTCGCTCTTGATGTCGATGCGCCAGCCGGTCAGCTTGGCAGCCAGCCGCACGTTCTGGCCCTTCTTGCCGATCGCCAGCGACAACTGGCTGTCTTCGACGACGACTTCCATGACCCGTTCCTTGTCGTCGACGATGGTCACGCGCTGCACCTTCGCGGGGCTGAGCGCGTTCATCACGAACTGCACCGGGTCGTCCGAAAAATCGACGATGTCGATCTTTTCGCCGCGCAGCTCGCGGATGATCGCCTGGACGCGCGTGCCCTTCATGCCGACGCACGCGCCGACCGGGTCGACGTCGCGCTCGCGCGAGAACACCGCGACCTTGGCGCGATCGCCGGCCTCGCGGACCGCGCCGCGGATCATCACGGTGCCGTCGTAGATCTCCGGCACTTCCTGCTCGAACAGCTTGATCAACAGCGCCGGGTCGGTGCGCGACAGCACGATCTGCGGCCCCTTGGCGCTCTTGCTGACGCCGCGAATCACCGCGCGCACGCGGTCGCCCTGCGCGTAACTTTCCGCGCGCGACTGCTCCTTGCGCGGCAGCACCGCTTCGACGCGGCCGACTTCCACGATGATGTCGCCCTGCTCGAAGCGCTTGACCAGGCCGTTCATCACCTCGCCGACGCGCTGGTTGTATTCGGCGTAGACGTTCTCGCGCTCGGCTTCGCGCACCTTCTGGAAGATCACCTGCTTGGCGGTCTGCGCCGCGATGCGGCCGAGCACGTCGGTGCGCTTGGGGAACTCGATCTGGTAGCCGACTTCGACCTCGGCGTCTTCGCCGTAGATTTCCTTGGCCTCGGCCATCGAGATTTCCATCGCCGGGTTGGTCACCTCGTCAACGATGGTCTTCACGGCAAACAGTTCGATCTGCCCGTTCTCGGGGTTGAACTTGGCCTTGAGCTCCTCGCCGCCCTTGTAGAACTTGCGCGACGCGGTGAGCACGGCTTCTTCCATCGCCTGGATGACGACATCCGGCTCGATGCCCTTTTCTTTGGCCAGGGCTTCGATGGTCTGCTGCAGCGGGTTCGTGCTAGTCATGGTGATTGCTGTTGCTCGTTTGCATACCGGGCCGCGACAACGCAGCGGCCCGCAGGTTCGCTAAAACTCCACGTCCAGGCGCGCGCGTGAGATGAGTCGAAGAGGAAGCTTGATCAACTTCTTACCCTCCGATTCGAACAACACGTCCTCGCCTTCCACGCCTTTCACGCGGCCGGAAAACGCCGTCTGGCGTTGCACCGGCGCCGATGTCACGATCTTGGCCCAGCGGCCGGCAAACCGGCGGTAGTCGTCTTCGTGCCGCAGCGGCCGATCCAACCCGGGCGACGACACCTCGAAGGTGTACTCACCCGGCACCACGTCCTCGACGTCGAGCATCGTGCCCAACTCTTCGGCGACCCGGGCGCAGTCCCCGATGCTGACGCTTTCTTCCGGCGTCGATGCAGGCCCCGGTCGATCGAGAATCACGCGCAGCACCCGCTGGCCGCGTTCTCGCTTCATCTCGACATCGAAAATGTCGAGCCCGTAGGCCGCGGCGACGCGGGTCGCCATCTCGCGGACACGCTCGAGCGGGCTCAAAAAAGCCCCCTATAAACACAAAGAGTGGGCTAAAAGGCCCACTCTGGTTACCCAGACTAAGAACCGACCCATTAGTGTAGCACGGGACTCGGCCCTTCGGGCCTCGTGGGACTCGCGCCTTCGTCGCTCGTGGGGGTCGCTCGCTCCGCTCGCTCCTGGGACTTACTTCGTTCGTGGGAACCGATCTCAGGAGGCCGAAGGCCGACTCCCACGAGGGCAAGCCCGAGTCTCACGAGCGCCGAAGGCGCGAGCCCAGGAGGCCGCGACGCGGCCGACTCCTAGAGCGGCCGGGCTACCAGGTCGTAGCCTTGGGCTCCCACGATCTCAACGTTCAGAAATGCGCCCGGCCGGATGGTTGAGGGGTCGCAGTCGGTCAGGTACACGACCGGGTCGATCTCGGGCGCCTGGCCGGGTAATCGGCCGACCAGGACCAACTCATGCTCGGGGGATTGACCATCGACGACGAGGCGGGCCGTCTCGCCGACCCGGCGTTTCTGCCGTGCTGCGACGATTTTCTTCTGCCGCGCCATCAACCGGTCCTGGCGCTTCTTCTTCGTGGCCGCGGGCACATCGTCGGTCAACTCGTGCGCGGAGGTGCCTTCTTCGTGCGAGTAAGTGAAGACGCCGACGTGGTCGAAGCCGATCTCGGCAATGAACCCCTCGAGCTCGGCGAAGTCCGCGGCGGTTTCGCCGGGGAACCCCACGATGAAGGTGGTGCGGAGCGCGACGTTGGGAATGCGCGAGCGGATGTTCTCGAGCAGGCGGACGTACGACTGGCGCGTGCCGGGCCGCTTCATGCGCTTGAGTACCGCATCCGAGGCATGCTGCAGCGGCAGGTCGATGTACTTCACGACCTTGTCGAGGCTGGCGATGGCGTCGATGACCTCGTCGTTGATCGTCGTAGGGTAGAGATAGAGGAGGCGGATCCACTCGAGGCCGGCGACGTGATTCAATGCCCGTAGGAGTTTCGGCAACGCGCCGCGCTCGCCGCGGTCGATGCCGTAGAAGGTCGAGTCCTGCGAGATGAGCAACAGCTCTTTGACGCCCTGCGCCGCCAGGGCGTGCGCTTCCGTCACGATCGAATCGATCGGGCGGCTGCGATAGTGGCCGCGCATTTTCGGGATGATGCAGAAGGCGCACTTGTAGTCGCAGCCCTCGGCGATTTTCACGTAGGCGTAGTGTCCCGGTGTGACCCGTTTCCGCGGGGTGTCGGCGTCGTAAATATAGGTAGGCAGATCCACGCCGAACACGGGCTTGCGATGAAGCGTCATCGGGATGGCAGCGCCCGGCGCCCGGCTTACGGCCCCTGCCATGAATTGCGAGAGTCCCTCGACTTCGCCAGTGCCGTAGATCGCGTCGATCTCGGGAATCTCTTTCTTCAGCTCGTCGCGATAACGCTCCGCCATGCAGCCGGTGACCACGAGCTTGCGGCCGGCGACTTGCTTCTTGAGCTCCGCCATCTCGAGGATGGTGTCGATCGATTCCTGCTTGGCGCGGTCGATGAAGGCGCAGGTGTTCACCACGAGCACGTCGGCCTGCGACGCGTCGCTCGTGATCTCGTGCCCGTCCTTCTCGGCCATGCCGAGCATGACCTCGGAGTCGACGAGATTCTTGGGGCAGCCCAAGGAGACAAATCCGATCTTCATTCGAACCACCTAGTGTAGCAGGCATCCACGCACGGGCCACCGGGACGCAGAGGCACAGAGAAAGACAAGAGAGCAGGAGGGCAGCAGGCCAGGAGGCCAGGAGACAGGCGGCCCGACGCGGGGGCTTCGCCTCCACACGACCGAGGCGAAAAGCCCAGGAAGTGGTTGCCCTGTTCCTTTCAGTCTTTTCCCTGCTGCCGCTGGAATTGTTGGCGCAAGGCGTTGATACGCGTGGGTTGATCGCAAGGACAGTCTCCTCATCGGTCCGCACGTGATTCGGATCGGAGCTGGCATCCGCGTGCGGATCAACTAGCGCGCGAGAGTCTCGGGTTGGCGTCCATCGGGCTGGCACTTATATCCCGAAGAGCACTTGGATTGACGGGCGTGGCCGACTGGAGGGACACGTTTCCGGGTG
>JANOZI010001093.1:0-1697 GCA_031429375.1 Acidobacteriota bacterium
GGCGCAGTCGCGCTACCTGAACTACGCGCTGTCGGTGATCACATCGCGGGCGCTGCCCGACGTGCGCGACGGCCTCAAGCCGGTGCAGCGCCGCATCCTGTTCACGATGTGGCAGCAGAACCTGACCGCCGACGCCAAGCATCGCAAGTGCGCCAAGGTGGTCGGCGACGTGATGGGCAACTTCCATCCCCACGGCGATAGCGCGATTTACGAAACCCTGGTCCGCATGGCGCAGTCGTTCTCGCTGCGCTACCCGCTGGTCGACGGCTCCGGCAATTTCGGATCGCTCGACGGCGACGGCGCCGCGGCGATGCGCTACACCGAGTGCCGGCTCGCGCGGATCGCCGATGAAGTGCTGCAGGAGATCGAACAGGAAACCGTTCCGTTCCGGCCCAGCTACGACGGCACCAAGTCGGAACCGATCGTGCTGCCGTCGCGGCTGCCGAATTTGCTGATCAACGGCAGTACCGGCATCGCGGTCGGCATGGCCACCAACATTCCGCCCCATAACCTCCACGAGATTTGCGCGGCGCTGCTCAAGCTGCTCGACAACCCTGACCTCACGACCCTGCAGTTATGCCGATGGGTCAAGGGTCCCGACTTTCCAACCGGCGGCCACATCCTCAACTCCCCGGACGAGCTCAAGGAGATCTATCGAACAGGCTCCGGTTCGATCCGGCTGCGCTCTACATGGGAAGTCGGCCCGTCGTCTCGGTCGGACAGAAAGCTGTACATCACGAGCATTCCGTACGCCGTGAACAAGTCGCAGCTCGTCGAGCAAATCGGCGACGTCGTCCTCAGCCGCAAGATGCCGCATCTCGTCGACGTCCGGGACGTCTCCACCGACGATGTGCGGATCGAGTTGGAGCTGAAGCCGGGCGCCGACGACAACCTCGTGATGGCGTACCTGTTCAAGCACACCTCGCTGCAGACGACGTTTGCGGTGAACATGACCTGCCTGGTGCCGACCGAGAATGCCGAGGCCGGCCGGCCCGAGCGCCTCGACCTCAAGCAGATGCTCTGGCATTTCCTCCACTTCCGCCTCGAAGTGGTGACCAATCGCCTCGAGCACGAGCGCGACCAGCTGCAGCGGCGCATTCACCTTCTCGAGGGCTTCGAGAAGGTCTTCGACGCGCTTGACGAGATCATCAAGATCATCCGCAAGTCGGACGGCAAGGCGGACTCGGCGGACAAGATCATGAAGCGGTTCGAGCTCGACGCCGAGCAGACCGACGCGATTCTCGAGCTCAAGCTGTATCGCCTCGCCCGCCTCGAGATCCAGGTGATCCAGACCGAGCTCGGCGAGAAACGTAAACGGGCGAAGCAGATTGCCACGCTGCTCAAGGACGAAGAGGGCCGCTGGAAGCTGGTGCGCGAGGAGCTCCAGGAGATCCAGGGCAAGTACGGCAACCCCAGGATCGACCCGCGCCGCTCGATCATCGAGGAGGCGGAAGAAGTCGAATACTCCGCCGACGCCTTCATCGTCGAAGAAGACAACGTCGTGATCGTGTCGCGCGACGGCTGGGTGAAGCGGCAGAAGGAAGTGAAAGACCTGGCGACGACGCGCCTGCGCGAGGGCGATGCGGTGCTGGCGGCGGTCGCCGGCAGCACGCGCGCCACGATGGTGTTCTTCACCAACTTCGGCGTCGCCTACAGCAGCCGCATTGTCGACGTGCCGGCCTCGACCGGTTACGGCG
>JANOZI010001094.1:0-3668 GCA_031429375.1 Acidobacteriota bacterium
GGCTCTCGTCAAGCGACGTCTCACGGCGTCGGCCGGTGTGGGTGTGGTGCTGGTCGTGACGCTCGCCTTGCTTGCGCTCATGTAGTCACTTTTTCACTTACTCAAACCGTCGGCCCGCTGACAGAACTCGCGTTCGTGCCCGCGCGCGGGGCTGGAACCTCGCCGCGATCGAATCGTGAAGTAGCCAGCGGCAAGAGGGCGTCGCCGGGTATACCGGCGCCGCTCTCTGGATGCGTGACGGCTCGAACGGCGTGCTGCAGGTGTCGTCATTTGAACAGCTCGTCGGCGTCGTCATTTGAACAGTTCGTCGATGTCGTCATTTGAACAGTTCGTCGATGTCGTCTCTAACAATTTCGTCAGCGTCATCGCGGTAGTGCTGGGTCTGTTCGCGCTTGCGCAAACGGTTCTTACCTTGCTCAATACAAGTTGCCGATCGACATTAATTGAGCCGTGATCTCAATTCTGAAATCCGCGACTCTCGCTTCAGATGAGTGTTAAACGACGCGGAGTCCTCTCGCAGTCTAATAACGTTCACGTGACCGAGTGGCGCGTTGTATGCCCTTCACGTGGGCCATGGATTCACACACACCGCACCACGAAGTCGCCGGAGAGTCTCACGTAATCGTCCGTCGCCCGCCACCCACGCCATCATCGTGGCGGCTCACCTGGCACTCGGTGCTGACGGTGGCCGCGCTACTCTGCGCAGTCTCGCCCGCCTCTGCACAAACCGCACTCCCTCACAACATTCCTGATTTTTCACAAGACACTTCCCGGTCCAAGGTACGTAGTGCCCAGAGCGGAAACTGGTCGAGTGCCGCGACGTGGCAGGGCGGACAACTGCCCAGCAGTAATCACGTCGTCGAGATCAATCCAGGCCACACGGTGACCGTTGATTCCACCACTGCAGTGGCCTACACGGTCGCTGTGCATGGAACGCTGCGCTTCAACCCTGCGGTGAATACGCGGCTGGCGGTCACGAACCTGATGGTGATGGGCGACCACGGCATGCCGGAGATGACCCAGGTCGGCTCCCTGGAAGTCGGCACCGCAGCGAATCCGATCGCGACCGATCGCACGGCTGAGATCGTGATCGCCAACGCGGCGATTGGCGGCGGTGTCGCGGACCCCGAGCAGTTCGGCACCGGCATCATCAACTTCGGCAAGTTCACGATGCACGGCGCGGCGATGACGCCGACGTTCCTTCGACTGGCGATCGAGCCTCGCGCCGGGCAGACCACGTTGACGCTGTCGGCACCCGTGTCTGGATGGCGGCCCGGCGACCGGCTCGTGATTCCCGACACGCGGCATATGAAGGAAAGTGAAACCACGGGCAGCGGCTGGATCAATGCGCAGAACCAGTGGGAGGAGCTCACCATCAGTTCCGTGTCCGCCGATGGGCGCGTCGTGACGCTCACAGCCGCTCTGCGATTCGACCACCTGGGCGCGCGCGATCTGAACAACGTGCTCGACTTCCTGCCGCACGTCGGCAATCTCAGCCGCAACGCCATTATTCGTTCTGAAAGCGCGTCGGGAACCCGCGGCCACGTCATGTCGGTCCATGTGGCCGACACCGACATTCGCTATACCCTCTTCCGCGACCTCGGGCGCACCAAGTACACCCCGTTGAACACGACCACCAACGCGATCGGCCGTTATCCGATTCACATGCATCACAACCGCGGTCCCCTGCCGTCGCCGGCCAACGGCTATCAGTTCACGCTCGTCGGCAATGCCGTGGACGGTGGCTCCGCCGAAACGCAGTTCAAGTGGGGCATCGCCGTCCACAACAGCCACTACGGGTTGATCCAGGACAACGTTGTCTACAACTACAACGGCTCGTCGATCGCGACCGAAGACGGCTCGGAGAGCTTCAACGTCTTCGACCACAACTTCGCGTTGCGCGGCATGGGTGAACCCAACAACGCGGTGAACGAAGCGCGCAGCGCCATGGGCACGGAGGGCGTCGGGTTCTGGTTCCGCGGACCCAACAACTACGTCCGGAACAATGTCGCGGCCAACTTCCAGAATCCCACCACCGAGGCCGCGTACGGGTTCGTGTATCAGTTCATCCGGCTGGGTAACGTCGCGATGCCGAACTTCAAAGGCGCCGATCCGGGCGTCGCCGGCCAATTCACGACGCGCGACGGCAATAACATGCGGATCCTGGAATTCGACAACAACGAAGTGTACGGCGCCACGCAGGGCGGGTTTACCTATTGGTGGGTCAGCTCGCAGGATCCGCAGCCCGCCGCCAACGCGCAGGAAAGCCTGATCAAGAACCTCAAGATCTGGCACGTCTACAACAAGGCCGTCTATCACTATCCGTCGCAGAAGATCACCTTCGATGGATTGATCATCCGGGGCAAGTTCGACGCCCTGGCCCGGTGCTGCGGCAACGGGATCTACGGCGCGGACTATTCGACGAAGGCCATCATTGTCCGCAATTCGGATATTCAAGGGATGGAGGAGGGGATTCAATTCCCGGAGGCCGGCTTCGGGCCGGAGCCGAACCTCACCGTCGAGAATTCCTATCTACGCAACAACAGCAACATCCAAGTTCCGACCAATGGGTCGGTCAACGGCTGCTGGATGCAGAACAAACTGGTGGTGATCACCAATACCCGGTTTGACGCGCCGCCCGGACGCAGCCTCAACAACATCGCCATGGTGCGTGATGTCGGCTACGCGCCGGAATGCTTGAGCAAACTGGATGAAGCGCGCGTCTACGCGTACAACGGCGTGGCCGCCGACAATTTCCAGATTTACCACACGAGCACCTCCGTCCTGCCGCGGCCACCGTCCTCGTGCTCGCCGACGACCCGCACTGGAATCAGCGGCCTTCTGTGCCCGATCGCGGCGCTGGGCCCCGTGCCGCCCACCGTTACGCTGAGCGCCTCGCCGGCGTCGGTGACGAGCGGCCAGGCCTCGGTCCTGAGCTGGAACTCGAGCAACGCCACGTCGGTCAGCATCAACCAGGGCATCGGCGCCGTGGCAACCGCGGGGACACGATCGGTGAACCCGTCGGTGACGACGACTTACACCGTCACTGCGACCAATAGCGTCGGTGCGGTCACCGCCAGCGCCACCGTGACGTTGGTCGCGGCGACACCATTGCCGACGGCGACGCTGACGGCATCGCCTACAACTGTTGCCTCGGGTGCTGCCTCAACCCTCACGTGGTCCACCACGAACGCGACGTCGGTCAGCATCAACCAGGCAATCGGCGCCGTCGCCACTTCGGGAACGCGCAGCGTCTCGCCGACGGCCACGACCACTTACACACTCACCGCCACCAACAGCAGCGGCTCAGTGACGGCAACGGCCACCGTGACCGTCAATACCACCACGACTGCGCATAACAAGGCTCGCGCCAACGCCTACGACGATGCGTGGCAGTCTGGCGCAACCGGATGGGTCGCCAACGCCAAGGCCATTCTTGCCGCGGGCGCCGGACAGGTGCCCGGCATGGTGATGTGGATTGGTGATTCGCTGACGCGCGACCCGGCCTTAGGCGCCTGGGCGCAGGCCGGCGCCGGCAAGACGGCTGAAGATCAGATGATCGCGACCTGGCTGCACGCGGGCCTGTCGCCCCAGAACATCGACAGCGTCGACGGGTTCGCGCTCGCGACGCCCTATTTCTGTCCCGCCCGAAGCTTCACTGTTGGCGA
>JANOZI010001095.1:0-3720 GCA_031429375.1 Acidobacteriota bacterium
CGACCACGACGGCCAGCACGCGCCACCGCTGTTGCCGAGCGCGCGGGTCTTGCCGCTGGCGAGGTCGAGCACGTGAACCTGGAACTCCCAGAATTGCAGGCGCTGCAGCGTCTGCGCGGCAAATGCCACCGACCGTCCGTCGGGGGACACGTTCGGCATCATCGCGACGCCCACGAAGTGGTGCGTGAGCCGCTCCACGCGGCGGTCGTTGAGCCACACGCGGTAGAGGTCACCGCGCGAATCGCGCTCTGACATGAAGATCAGGCTCTGGCCGTCGGGCATCCACGCCGGGTCGTGATCGTTGGCCGGATGGTCGGTGATGCGCGCCGGGTTGCGGCCGTCGGCGTCCATGACGTAGACGTCGTAGCCCTTGCCGTCGCGATTGGACTTGAACGCGATGCGCTTGCCGTCGGGCGACCAGCGCGGATGCTCATCGCGATAATCGCGGCCGGACGTGAGCGCGGCGACCGAGCCGGTGGCGAGGTCGAGCGTATAAATCCGCCCGCGGCCCTGCGGGTTATCGGGCCCGCGAAGGTCGGAATGAAACACCAGCGTACCCGAAAGACCGGTGGGAAACGGCTTGACGACGGCGGGCCGGGCCGGTGACTGAGTTGCTGCGTCATCCGTCGCGCGATGAGGCGCGATCTCCGCGATGCCGAGCAGTAACGTGACGAATGCGAACGCCTTCAACGCGGTCGCCAATCGGGCAACCGGTCGTTGCCGGCCCCTGTCGTCAGGCGCTGATACGGCTTCGACCTCGACGGATCGACAATCGCCAGGTCCCAGTCTTGTCCGTCGACATGTTCGGGGCTCACGGAGACGGCCAGCAGCTGCCCGTCCGGCGACCAGTCAGGGTAGTAGTGCCAGCGCATCGGATCCCCCGCCAGCGGCGTGGGAGCCATGCCGAATGAATTGAGTGTCTGGATCACGGACGGTTCGCGCCTGACCGAGACGTGCGCGATCGACTGCGCATCGGGCGACCACTTGGGCCAGCACGCCGGCCCCGATTCGTCGAACGGCCAGGTTTGGTTCGTCGCGAGCTCGAGCACGTGGATTTGATAATCCCATCCCCACGGCGACGGCAGCGTCTGCGCGGCGAAAGCCACCCAGCCGCCGTCGGGCGAGACGTTCGGCATGATGGCGCGGCCCTCGAAGTGATCGGTGAGCCGAACGACCCTGAGATCGGAGAGCCACACGCGGTAGAGGTCGGAACGGCTGTCGCGCGCGGAGGAAAACACGAGGCTCTCGCCATCGGGCAACCACGACGGATCGTGATCGTGCGCGGGATGATTGGTGACGCGGGCCAGGTTGCGGCCGTCGGCGTCCATGACGTAGAGGTCGTAGTTGCCGGCGCCGTTGCGGTTGGACTTGAAGGCGATGCGCCGGCCATCGGGCGACCACTGCGGCTGCTCATCGTCCCACGTCGTGTTAGTGGTCAGCGCGGTGATCGCGCCGGTGGCCAGATCGATGGTGTAGATGCGAATGCGCCCATCGGGGTTGCCGGGGCTGCGCAGATCAGACTGAAAGGCAATCGTGCCCGACATTCCCCGCGGGAACGGGGTGACGGCAGCGGGCACCTGCGGCCCCTGGGCCGATGGCGCCGCGACGAACACTAGAGCTAGCGCCGCCAACAAGAGGGCGGCGACCGAAAGACGCATTCCCCATCGTAACAGGGAGGGGGTTCAGCGCTCAGGGTTCACTGGTTCAGTGCAAGCCGAACTGTGAACTTTGAACCTGATGAACCGTGAACTGGAAGCCGATATCACTGACAACTAAGGCTCACCCCCAAGATGAGAACCATTTGTTACTACTCGGCCTCGCCGCCATCGTCATCCTGTTCACGGTGCTGTGGGTGGTATCACTCCGCCTGGAGAACTCGAGCATTGCCGACGTGGCGTGGGGCCCCGGCATTCTCGTCATTGGTCTGACCTATTACTTCACCAGCGACGGCGCCCCGCCGCGCGCGCACCTGACGCTGGCGTTGCTCGCCATTTGGGCGACCCGCCTCGCCACTCATCTCTTCATCCGCATGAGGCTGCGGGGCGAGGATTTCCGCTACGTGAAGTGGCGGGAAGAGTACAACCATTGGTGGCTGGTCAGCTACTTCAAGGTCTTCCTGCTGCAGGCGGTGGCCGGGTGGATCATCTCGCTGCCGATCTACTTCGCGATCGTCTCGGCGGCGCCCCCGTCACTGACGATGCTTGATTACCTCGGCGTCCTGCTGTTTGTCTGCGGGCTCGTGTTCGAGAGCGTCGGCGACGAGCACTTGCGCCGCTTCCGCGCCGACCGCGCCAACCGCGGCAAGGTGCTCGACACTGGCCTGTGGCGCTACACACGGCATCCAAATTATTTCGGCGAAGCGCTGTTGTGGTGGGGGTTCGGCGTGATCGGCGTCGCGACTGGCGGCCTGCCCGGTCTGCTGGGCCCGGCAATCATGACCTACCTGCTGGTCTATGTGTCGGGCGTCGCGTTGCTCGAATCGACGCTGATTGAGAAGGCGGGATACAGCCGATACGTCGGCCGGACCCCGGCGTTTCTCCCGCTCCCGGCAAAGGTGCAGACGCAGCTGATGATGAAGCTGCGCGGCCTCTGGAAGAAGCCGCCTGCTCCTCCGACGCGACACTACTACTGACCGTACGCGTTCATCGTTCATCACGTTCACGGTCAAAGGTTCATCAGGCTCAACCCCTGCCTGATGAACCCAATGAACCATGAACTATGAACCCTGAACCAGCGCTTACGCCGTCGCGGCCTGAGCCGGAGCGGAGCGAAGCGCCAGGTTCCCGAAGCCACCGAGCGCACCGAGAGCGAGCACCGACCACGCGATGGCCGGGGTCCACAGCCCCGCGAGGCCCAGCGCCGCGTCGAGCGAGTAGAGGCCGGGGCCCGTCAGTGCCAGCGCGGCTGCGGCGGCGCCGTAGAGCAGCGGCACTTCGATGCCGTTATTCTGGGCGAACAGGCCGTGCACCCAGTGCACCGTCGCGGCGGCGACGATCATCACCGAGACGATCAGCGCCGGGCCGACCGGCCCGAGCAGGCCGGCCGCGAGCAGCAGACCGGCGGTAATCTCCGTGGCCGCGGCGGTGGCCGCGAAGAAGCGGCCGGGGCGGAAGCCCAGCTGTTCGAAGAACCCCGCGGTGCCGGCGAGGCCGTAGCCGCCGAACCAGCCGAACAGCTTCTGCGAGCCGTGCGCCGCCATCAGCAGTCCAAATACCATCCGAGCGAGAAGCAATCCTGCGTCCATGTTGTGATCTCCCTAGTGACTATACAAAGTATATCGACTATATGTCAAATAGTTACTAGGATGCCGTGCTATCCTGAAGGTGTCGCTGCCATGACCAAGACCGACCACAGCCCTCAGCTCTGCACGCGGTTCCATCGCGCCAGCGAGCTGATCGGCCGCCGCTGGTCCGGCGCGATCCTGTTCCTGCTGCTGAAGCAGAAATGCCGCTTTGCCACGCTGCGCGATGCCATTCCCGACATCACCGACCGCATGCTGAGCGAGCGGCTGCAGGAACTGGAAGAAGAGGGGCTGGTCGATCGCGTGGTCGTGCCCGCGACGCCGGTGCGGGTCGAGTACTCGCTGACGAAGAAAGGCCGCGCCCTCACGGATGCGATGAACGCCATCGCCGCATGGGCAGAAAAGTGGATCGAACTCCCGGCCGATAGCGCGCGACCCAAGACCCGCAAGCGCGCCTGATCACGGACGGGCCACAGAGA
>JANOZI010001096.1:0-2802 GCA_031429375.1 Acidobacteriota bacterium
CGCCGTAACCGCCACCGCGTCAGCCGCTTCGAGAATGCGATTCACATACACCACCACCGTCGCCGCCATCGTCGAGGTCTCGGCGGCGAGCTGGTGGACGAATTCGTCGTAGGTGAGCCGCGCGGCGTAAAAAATTGCGGAATAGACGACGATCGTCAGCAGGACCGCCAGAAACACGATTTGCCGTCTGAGTGGTTGCGCCAAACGCCAGGGCTCAGGCCGAATGGTATCAGCCCGCGGCGCCGATCACGGGATCGGTTGCACCGGCTTCTGCGAAACCGGCCGCCCGCAGCTGGCAGCTGTCGCAGCGGCCGCACGGCGCGCCGCCGGGAAGGGGGTCGTAGCAACTTCGGGTCAGCCCGTAATCGAGCTCGAGCGACAGCCCGAGTTGCACGATGGCGGCCTTCGACATCGTGATTAGCGGCGTGTGAATCGTGAGCGGACGACCTTCGACGCCGGCTTTCGTGGCGACGCGGGCGAGTTGCTCGAACGCCTTGATGAACTCGGGACGGCAATCGGGATAGCCGGAGTAGTCGAGGGCATTCACGCCGATGAAGATGTCGGAAGCGCCGAGCACTTCGGCCCACGCGAGCGCGAGCGAAAGGAAAATCGTGTTGCGAGCGGGAACGTAGGTGCTCGGAATCACGTTCGGATCGACCGGCCGATCTTTCGGCACGTCGATGCCGGACGAGGTGAGCGCCGAGCCGCCGATCCTCGACAGGTCGAGCGCGAGCTCCAGGTGCCGACCCACATCGAGGGCCCTCGCCACCGCGCGTGCCGCCTCGAGCTCGCCGGCGTGACGCTGGCCGTAATTGATGCTGAGCGCGTAGATCGAAAAGCCGTCGCGCCTGGCGACGGCCGCAGCGGTGTACGAATCGAGCCCGCCGCTAAGCAGCACGACGGCAGGCGAATTCATCCGGCCATCGCCTGCCCTGAGCGAACCCGGCGGGCGCGCCGCAGGCGGGTCCGGCGGGTGAGTCGAAGGGTCAGACCCCACGGGTCGTTGGACTCCAAATGTACTTATGGACTTGCAGCTGCACGCGCACCGGCAAGCGGTCGGCAATCACCCACTCGGCCAGCTGTTTCGGATCGAGCTCGCCATGCACAGGCGAAAACAGCACCGCCGCAACCTTGCCGTCCAGTTGTTCGCGCCGCAGCACATCGCGCGCGAAGTCGTAGTCGGCGCGATCGGCGATCACGAACTTCACTTCATCGGTCGCGCTCAGGTGCGCAAAATTCGACCAGTTGTTCTTCTCCGACTCGCCCGAGCCGGGGCACTTCACGTCGACGATGCGAATCACGCCTGGCGGGACCTGCGCGATGCTGCGATGGCCGCCGGTTTCGATCAGGACGGTCTTGCCGGCATCGAGCAGCCGCTGCATCAGTGGATACACGTCGGGCTGCAGCAGCGGCTCTCCGCCCGTCACCTCGACAACCGGGCAGCCGCGCGACTCGACGTCGGCCACGACCTCGTCCACCGTCATCTTGCGGCCCTCGTGAAAGGCGTACGGCGTGTCGCACCAGCGGCAGCGGAGATCGCAGGCGGTCAGGCGGACGAAGACGCACGGCCGCCCCGCGTGGGTCGACTCGCCCTGGATCGAGTGAAAGATCTCGTTGATGGTGAGCATCAAAAGCTTGTCGGGCTCCGGCCGCCGGGCTCCGGCCACCAGAACTTGCTATTTTAGCGTGTGCGGTTCAGGGTCGGGACATCGGGTTGGAATTACCCCACGGGGAAAGGGACGTGGAACGGCATTTTCTATCCCCTGCCTGAAGACCGCGAGCGTGGCTTCGACGAGCTGCGCTTCTATGCGGAGCGGTTCAACACCGTCGAGGTCAACAGCACCTTTTACGGCCAGCCGCGGCCCAACGTCACGCTGGGCTGGGTGCGGCGCACGCCCGCCGATTTCGACTTTTCGATCAAGCTCTATCAGAAGTTCACGCATCCGGGGATGGCCCTTCGACGCGCCGCGGACTTCGATGCGCTCAGTCCGCAGCTCGCTCAGGGTCACCCCGACCCTTCGAGGGCCTCAGGGTCGTCCCGAGCATCGTCGAGGGACGAGCAGGGTCGAGGGGTGACCACCGACCCGGTGACGCAAGCCGACGTCGACGCCTTCAAGGGCGGTATCGATCCGCTGGCTGCCGCGGGCCGGCTGGGTGCACTGCTGGCGCAATTCCCGCCAAGCTTTCAGCGCACGCCCGAGGCTGAGGACTATCTTGGGTGGCTGCTGCGCACCTTCTCGCGATACTCGATGGCCGTCGAGCTGAGACATCGCTCGTGGAGTGATCATCAGGCCGCGACGCTCGCCCTGCTGGATGCGCACGCGGCGGCGTGGGTGCAGATCGACGAGCCGAAATTCGATTCCTCGATCCGGCAGGACCTGCAGCCCAATGGCGGCGAGCTGTATTACGTGCGCCTGCACGGCCGCAACGCCGCGAAGTGGTGGGAGCACGAGCTGGCCGAAGATCGCTACAACTACTTGTACGCCGCCGCGGAGCTGGCGCCGATCGCGCAGAAGGCCCGCGATGCGCGCGCGCTCGTGAAGAAGGCCTACCTGTATATGAACAACCACTTCTCTGCGCAGTCGGTCGCCAATGCGGTGACGCTACGGAAGATGCTCGACGAGCCGGTCACGGCGAGGCTGCCGGCCGAGCTCGTCGAGCGCTTTCCCGATCTGGCGGGCGTGCCTACTTTGCCCCGCGCACGGTTACTCTGATGATCCGGTCGGGCGCCTGGATCTTCTCGACGACATCCATGCCCGAGATTACCTTGCCGAACACCGTGTAATCGGCGTCGAGACGCGT
>JANOZI010001097.1:0-1643 GCA_031429375.1 Acidobacteriota bacterium
CATCGCGTACGCCATCGCGAATTTGGGATCGATCTCGACAGCGCGCCGGAAGAACGGTATGTCCGCGCCGCTCCCCGATAAGGCCAGCTTCATTCCGGTGCTGTAAGCCTTCAGGGCCTCGAGTGAAGGCGTCGTCGCATCAGCCAGCGGCGTCGAATGCTGTTCCACCGTCGCTCGTGATTCGCCCAGCCGGGTTCTGAGCTTACGAACGATCTCGCTCAGGGAATTCAGGACGTCTTCTTTCCTCGCCACCTGGATCTGCTGATGGTCGAGAGTGTTTCCGGTGTCGCAGTTGCTGGCGCGAAGGCCGAGAACATACTGGCTGCCAAGGCTTGCGATCGAGCCTTCCAGAACTGCGGCGCTTGCCGTCCTCTCGCACACTTGCTGCGCCACTTCCGAGGTCAGGCGCGCGTCTTTCGGCCGGCCCATCAGCGCCAGTGTCTGCTGGAGCTGCCGGTCCGAAATCAGGCTGAGGAAGGGCGATTGTTGAAGCTCGACGGACAGGCCCTGGCGCAGGGTGTCGTCGAATACCGGGTCACCGGTCGTGTTGTCGAAATCTGCGAGGACGATCGTGTCCTTGTCGGTGAGTGCCGGCGTGCGTTGAAGATAGAAGTAGCCGGCGACGCCGAGCGCGAGCAGCGCCGCGACGGCGGGCACGATCATTGTGATCGTAGGGCGCCCCTTTAGGGGTGCCGGGGCGCCGCCCGAATCGGTGTCGCGCTGCAAGCGCTGGAGGTCGGTGCGAATGTCGGATGCGTGTTGATAGCGCAGGTTCCGATCCTTCTCGAGGCACTTGTCGATGACCCGTTCCAATTCGGCCGGCACATCGGGATTGATTCGCACGGCAGGCACGGCCACGCGATTGAGAATCGCTTCGGAAATGCTCCCGGTGCTTTCGCCTCGAAATGGCCGCGTCCCCGCCGCCATTTCATAGAGCACAACGCCGAACGAAAACAAGTCGCTGCGTGCGTCGAGCGGCACCGCCCGGACCTGCTCGGGCGACATGTACGACACGGTGCCGATCGTGTTACCTGGATCTGTTAACAGCGCTTCACCCGCACGCGTGGCCTCATCCGACTCGGCGGGGGCCGGGGTTGCCTTGGCGAGTCCGAAGTCGAGAATCTTCGGACCGCGCGGGGTGAGGAAGATGTTTGCGGGTTTGATGTCGCGGTGCACGATGCCCTTGCCGTGCGCGGCTTCGAGGGCATCGGCGACAGCGCACGCGATCTCGACTAGTGCAGGGATCTCGATCGGGCCGCGGCGGAGCCGCTCCTGCAGTGTCTCACCTTCGAGCAGCTCCATCGCGATGAACGGCGGATCGCTGCCGACGTCGTAGATGGTGCAGATATGAGGATGATTGAGCGCGGAGGCGGCGCGCGCTTCCCGCTGGAACCGTTCCAGCGTTGGCGCGGACGCCGTCACACCATCCGGGAGAACTTTGAGTGCGACGACGCGCCCGAGGCGCGTGTCGGTGGCGCGATAGACTTCGCCCATGCCGCCGGCGCCGAGCGGACTGAGGATTTCGTAGGGGCCGAAGCGGGCGCCGGGAGCAAGCGTCAATGAGGTCCTGCGTTAGCACCAACCCCTAGGCACTTGAGGAACCGTACGCACGGTACGCACGGGCCTGGTGTGGTTCTTACGTG
>JANOZI010001098.1:0-3707 GCA_031429375.1 Acidobacteriota bacterium
GTGTTCCTGACCCCGGCCGGGCTCGAGGTGATCACCGCGAGCCCGGGCTGGCCGTCTATTCCGATCTGCGTCCGCGGCCACTCCCTGTCCGCCCCAGGCCTTTTAACTCTGCACTCTTAACTCTGCACTCTGCACTCTTGCCTCCCTACCTGTTACCGCGCCGTCTTTCGCGCTTGACACGCCGGGTGCGCGGGCGTAGTTTGGCCCATCATTAGCCAATATCCTTTACCCCACTAAATTCGCTTGAACGGTAAAGGACAGGCAATTCAGCGAATCGTCGCCTCAAGGTACAGGCTGATTTGGTCTCACGATAGGACGAATGAGAAAAATCGACACCGACCGCTTTCGCGTCGCCACGCGCCGCACCTCGCGTGAGATCAACCGCACCATCGTCCTCAACCTGGTGCGCGCGCGGCAGCCCCTCTCCCGCGCCGACCTTGCCCGCGCGATGGGTGTCGGCCGCGGCAAGGTCAGCCTCATCGTCAACGACCTGCTCAAGGGCGGCGCCCTCGTCGAGGGCGCGACCGGCGATGCCGTGCGCGGCCGCAAGCCGACCTTCCTCTACATCGACACCCACCGGCGCGCCGTGGTCGCGATCGACATCCGCATCAGCCAGACGCTGCTGATGCTGGCGGACCTCGTCGGCAAGCCGATCGGCGGCGTCGTTTCGCTGCCGACCAATCGCGACCCGAAACGGCTCGTGACGGCGCTGGCGGCCCGCATCAAGCAACTGCTGGCCGACCACCCCAACATCGATCACTTCACCGGCATCGGCGTGGCCGTGCCGGGCATGGTCGAGCGCCCCTCGATGCGTGTGCTGCACGCGCCCACCCTCGGATGGCACGACGTCGATCTGCGCGAGATGCTCGCCAAGGCAACGGGCTTACCTGTCGAGATCGAAAACTCCGGCCGCGTCTGCGCGCTCGCGCAACTCTGGGCCATACACGGCGGGGGCGAAGGGCCGGCCGGCGACTTCGTGTTCGTGTCGGTGTCGGACGGCCTCGGCATCGGCGTCAGCTTTCAGCGCGAAGTGCTGCGCGGGCGGCACAACCTGGCCGGCGAGTTCGGCCACCTGCCGTTGTCGCTGGAAGGGCCGCGCTGCTCGTGCGGGTCGACCGGCTGCTGGGAAGCCTACGTGTCGAACCGCGCGACGCTGGCCCGGTACTTCGGCCAGTCACCCGATGCCACGCCGACCGCGGAGGCAGCGGCGTTCACCATCGACGACTTGCTGGCGCGCGCGCGCGGCACCGATCTGAAGGCCCGCGCGGCGCTCCAGTCAACGGGCCGCTATCTCGGCACCGGGCTCGCCGTGGTCGTGAATGCGCTCGACCCGGCGGCGGTGTATGTCGGTGGCGAAATCACCGGCGCCTGGGATCTCGTTGAACCCTCGATGCGCGCGGCGTTCCTCGAACGCGCGCTGACCCCGGCCGTGGCCTCGACCCCGATTCGGCCGGTCGCGACCACCGAGTACCCGCGCCTGAGAGGCGCGGCCGCACTGGTGACCGCACCAGCGTTTGCCGCGCCGGTTGTTGCCTGATTGTTGGTTCACCTTCCCCTGCGGAGTTGATGATGAACGTCCCACACGCGATTCCCGAGAACGACAAGCGCGCGGCGCTCGAACAGGTGTTGACCAGTGCCACATTCGTCCGCGCGTCGCAAGTCCGCAACTTCCTGCGCTACATCTGCGACATGGAGCTGCGCGGCCTCGGCCACACGCTCCACGAATACCTGATCGGCGTCGAAGCGCTCGGCCGGCCGAACGCCTACTCGACCGATGAGGATTCGAGCGTCCGGCGGCGCGCCTACGCGCTGCGGCGCAAGCTCGACGAGGTTTACGCGCGCGAGCTGGCGCACGCACCCGTCCGCATCGTCGTCCCCAAGGGCAGCTACGTGCCGTTCTTCGTCGCCAACAGAACCAGCGAGGTCGCTCGTGACCCTTTCCGACTACCGAGTCCGCCCCCTGTTGCTCGTCGCCCTTTGTCTGCTGCTTGACGCAAGCGTAGCGAGCGTCACCCCGAGCGACGGTCTCAGAGGCGCAGCCTTTGAGACCGGAGTCGAAGGGTTGGCGCAACCCGCGATCGACCCCGCGAAGGCGAAACGGCTCGAATGGTTTCACGAGGCGAAGTACGGCCTCTTCATTCACTGGGGCCTGTACGCGATCCCCGCCGGCCAGTGGCAGGGCAAGCGCATTCCCGGCATCGGCGAGTGGATCATGAACCGCGCGCAGATCCCGGTAAAGACCTACGAGCAGCTTGCCACGCAGTTCAATCCCGTCAAGTTCAACGCCGACGAGTGGGTGCAGCTCGCCAGAGACGCGGGCATGAAATACATCGTCATCACGTCCAAGCATCACGACGGCTTCGCGCTGTACGACTCGAAAGTCAGCACCTGGGACGTCGTGGATGCGACGCCGTTCAAGCGTGACGTGCTGAAGGAGCTGGCCGCGGCGTGCGCCAAGGCCGGGATCCGGCTGGGGTTTTACTACTCGCAATCGCAAGACTGGCACGAGAAGAACGGCGCCGGCAACACCTGGGACTTCGGTCCCGACGAGAAGAAAGACTACGACGAGTACTTGCTGGGCAAGGCGGAGCCGCAACTGAGGGAGCTCCTCACCGGCTATGGACCCGTCGCCCTGATCTGGTTCGACACGCCGCGCATGATGACCGGCGAGCGTCCGCACCGGTTCACGCGCATCGTGCGATCGATGCAGCCCGACACCCTGATCGACGGCCGCCTCGGCGTCGAGGGCGACTACGTCACCACCGGTGACAACGTCGTGCCGTCTGATGTTCTGGGCGAAGCCTGGGAAGTGCCGGCGACACTGAACCACACGTGGGGCTATCGCTCGGACGACCACGACTGGAAGTCGCCGCAGACGGTGATCTTCAAGTTGATCGACATCGTTTCGAAGGGCGGCAATTACCTGTTGAATGTGGGGCCGACCGCCGAGGGCGTGATCCCGCAGCCGAGTCAGGACGTGCTGCGCACCGTTGGGCGATGGCTGCGCGTCAATGGAGCGGCCGTGTACGGCGCGCACGCTACGCCGTTTGGCGACGAATTGGGTGAGGCCAGCGCCAAGGGTACGAAGAGCGTTCGCGGTGAGCCGCTGTTTCTCGTGAACACACAGTGGCGCTACACGACCAAGCCCGGCAAGCTGTATGTCACGTTCTTCGACGAGCCGCGCGGGCCGTTTCCGCTGCCGGCGATCAAGAACCGCATCACGCGCGCCTATCACCTGGACGGCGGTAATGACGTCAAGCTCAGCGTCGAGGGCGGCCGCACGTTCCTGAACCTCGATCGTCCCATCCTCAACCCCACGGCCACCGTGGTCGTCGTCGAGTTCGAAGGGGACAGAGTCATTAAGTGACACTGCATCGAGCGACGCGCTTATTCAGCTGTTGTCAGAAAGTGACGCGCACGCCCAGCTGAACGTCCCTGGGCTTCATCACCGTGCTCGAGTCGATGTTCCCCAACCGCCCGAAGGTCGCATTGTTCGAGGTCCTCGTGAACTGGCCGGGGCCGAACAACGTGAAGTTATCGACGTTGAGCGCTTCCACGCGAATCTGCAGCCGCACGCGACTGCCGAACCGGACGTTCTTGGTCAGCCCGAGATCCAGCAGATGATGCGCCTGGAAACGTAGCTGCGACAGTGTGGTCGGGAAGGTGCGGATGTTGGCTTGCCCCAGTCCGATCTCGGTGGCCTGGAA
>JANOZI010001099.1:0-4284 GCA_031429375.1 Acidobacteriota bacterium
GACCGGGGCGCCCTGCAGCCCGGCTCCATCGACCACTTCAAGGCTTCAAAGTACATCTTCTGAAGCCACGGGGTGTCCCACAGCTCGCGCGAATGGCCCAGGGTCGAGTAGAACACCCGGCCCTTGCCGTAACTCTTCGTATACGCCGCGACGAAATCCGCGTCCTTGCGGTGGACCAGCGGCGCCTTGAGATCAAGCTTCGTCGAATCGAGCCGGGCCAGGACGTGGACTCTGTCGCGCGAGAAGTCCTTCAACTGATAGTGCTCGTCGTTGACAACCTGCGAGGCCGGCAAATGCGCGACGATCGGCGATCGCGGATCTTCGACGACGACAGTAGCGTCGGTGATGCCCCAGGGATGCTCATCGAATCGCCCGCCGAGCATGTCGCCAAACTCCGGCCAGGAGAAGAACGCGGTCGAGGCCGCATGCGTCGCGACGAAGCCCTTGCCGTCGTCACGAACAAACGACAGCAAGTCGTCGCGCTGCTCTTTCGTGAGATCGATCTCGCGCACGCCGAAGAAGAAGACGGCGTCGAAGTAGTTGAGGTTGCGGGCGAGGAACTGCTCGCCGGTGGCGATGCCGGTGCCGGTCTTGAACAGGATGTCGTGCTTGGTGATCGACTGCGAGTCGGTGCGGATGATGGTGTCGTACGCGCCCGACTCCCATCCCATGCGCTCGATCACGCTCAACGCGTGGGTGATCGAGTCGTGCTGATAGCCGTTCTGCACGTCGGCCCACGCCAGCACGTGCCTGGAAAACACTCTCGGCGCCGGCAACTGGGCCCCGAGAACATCCAGCGCTAGCAGTACGAGTCCGGCGACGCAGGCGGCGCGCACACGCACCGTCCCTATTGACGGGTCGCCGGCCTGGGCGCCGCGTCACCTTCGGTCATGCCGAGGGCCCACTTGATTGCTTCGAAATACATCTGCGCGATGTCGCGGTTGTCCCACGTCGCGGCGTCATGCGCAAACGAGGAATAGAACACCCGGCCCTTGCCGTAGGTCTTCGCCCACGCGAGCGGAAAGCCCTGGTTGCGCAGCTCGGCGTGCGGCGGCATTTTCGACACATCGAGCCGCAACAGCACGCGCGCATTCGGCGAGAACTCCTTCGCCTGGTAGAACGCGTCGTTGATCGCGAAGGTCGGTGGGAAATGGCGCGTCGCCGGGAAATCGCCGCCCTCGTTGATCACCGTGCCGGGCGCGTGCCACGGGTGTCCGTCGTAGCGGCCGCCGATCAGCTCGCCGAATTCCGGCCACGAATCAAACGCCGTCAGCGCGGTGTGCGCGGCGACAAAGCCCTTGCCGTCGCGCACGAACGCCGCCAATTCCTTCTTCTGGGCCTCGTCGATCGGCACGTCACGATGACCGAGAAAGAAAATCGCATCGGCCATCGCCAGCGTCGGGCCGCCGCTGGCGGGTTCGCCAGTCGTCTTCTTCGGCTGCTGCGCAATGATGTTCGAGTCGGTACGGATGAAGGTGTCCCACGCACCGGATTCGTAGCCGAGCCGCTCGATCACCGACAGCGCATGCGAGGTGAATTCATGCTGGGCCTGGCCGTTGCGTGTGTCAGCCCATGCCAGCACGACCTTGCGCGACCGCACGCGAGGCGCGCGCGGAGCGCCGCCTTGTCCGCCAGGCTGCTGGCCCTGCACACCAGGGCCGCCGCGCCCGGCGGGCGGCGTCTGGGGCGCTTGCCCAGACGTGGACACGACGAGCACGAACGCCAGGAGTGCCGTCGCACCGAGTGCTGATAATCGGGCCTTCATTCGATCAACTCCTTTTGCCTTCTGCCTTCTGCATTTGAGTTAAGGCAACCGGAACGCGACCACGGCATCAGACGTCGGACTGCGGAGGAATCCGCCGCCACCGGCAGTGATCACAATGTATTGCTTGCCGTCCCGGCCCATGAACGTGGCCGGAATCGCATGAGCGGGCACATCGAGCTTGGTCTTCCACAACTCGCTGCCGTTGCGCGCGTCGAACGCGCGGAAGTAGCCGTCGATCGTCGCCGCGATGAACACGAGATCGCCCGCGGTCGTAATGCCGCCACCGAGGCTCGCCGTACCGGTCTTGATGCCCTTCTTCTCGAGCTCTTCGAACCCGCCGAGCGGCACGCGCCAGGCGATGTCACCGGTGCTCGTGCTCACGGCAATGAGCTCACCCCACGGTGGCGCATTGCAGGGATAGCGGTGCTCGGGCTCCCAGAAGCGGCCGCCTTCCGGCGTCACTTTTCGATACGGCGAACGCGGGCTGTTGCCGTCGTCCGCACCGGCGCCACCAGGACCACCGGGACCGCCTGGCCCACCGCGGCCAGGTCCCGCACCGGCTTGTGGCGTGCCCGCGACCGCTGCCGGAGGCGCAGCACCAGCACCCGTTGCCGCAGGGGGCCCGCCTGGTCCGCCAGGTCCGCCTGGTCCGCCTGGTCCGCCAGGTCCGCCAGGTCCGCCAGGTCCGCCAGGACCGCCACGACCACCGCGCCCGCCACGGCCACCTTCACCGGGCTTCACTTCCTCGAGGTGGCCCCACTGACCCGCGTTCATCACGTTGGTGATGATGAGACCGAGCTTCTTGTTGTACGAGACCCCGTTCCAGTTGCCCCCGCCGATGGCGCCGGGAAACATCACGATGTCCTGGTTGAGCTTCCAGGGGGTGTACGGAACCGAGTCCTGGAGTTGGTACTTCTCCCACAGCGCCGCGCAGTACGCGGTGTGCTCCGGTGAGATCGTCGTCGGCAGCTCGCTCTTCTTCAGCGAGTTTCGCGCCAGCGGCGGCGGCTTGATCGTGAACGGTTGCGTCGGCGACGTCTTCTCGCCCGGCACGGTGCTCTGCGGAACGGGGCGCTCCTCGATGCCGAACAGCGGCGCGCCGGTCACGCGATCGAACATGAACAGCATGCCCATCTTGGTGATTTGCGCCACGGCGGGAATTCTCTTGCCGTCCTTGACCGCCTCGAACAGGGTCGGCGCCGCGCCCAGGTCGAAGTCCCAGATGTCGTGATGCACCAGCTGTTGATGCCATCGCCGCTTGCCGGTGGCGATATCAACCGCGACGAGCGACGTGCCATAGAGGTTGTCGCCGGGGCGTTCCACGCCGACGTAGTCGCCACCCGCGATCGACACCGGGATGTAGACGATGCCGCGCTCCTCGTCGATCGACAGGTAGCCCCAGGTATTGGTGCCACCGGCCGTCTTCCACGAGTCGTTCTCCCACGTCTTGTTATTGGGATCGCCCGGCTGCGCGATGAGATTGAAGGTCCAGAGTGGCGCACCGGTGCGGGCATTCCACGCGCGTATCACCGGCCTGCCGCCAGGCGTGATCAGCACGTCCTTGTAGACCGACGGCGGCGACGCCATCGTCACGCCCATATCGACAAACCCGCCCTGCCCGAAGTCCTGGGTGAGCTTGCCGGTCCTGGTATCGAGCGCCAGCAATTTCGTATCCGACGACACCAGGATGCGGCCCGGGGTCCTGGCATCGCCCGGCCAGTACGCCAGACCGCGCCGCGTGGCGCCGCTGGTTTCGAATTTCCACTGCTGCGTGCCGGTCAGCGGATCCAGGGCGAAGACGCCGTTCTGCGCCGACACATACATCGTCCCGTCGATGACAAGCGGCGTGCTCTCGAAAAAGCCGGACTTGTCGCCGGTGTGGAAGGTCCACACGCGCTCGAGCCTTTGCACGTTGCCGGTGTTGATTTGATCGAGCGCGGAGTACTTCGAGTGGCCGGGATCCTGGCCGACGTGTTCCCAGTTGCCTGCCCTGAGCGAAGTCGAAGGGTTCTGGCCGTGGGTCGAGACCGCCGCCGACAGCGTCAGCACCGCGATACCGATTAGCGTCTTCATGCTGCGGATCCCCGACGTATTAGAACGCAAAACGCGCTCCGATCTGCAGCGCGCGCGCGGCGCCGGAGGTCGTGGGCCGCAGGAATTCCGCGAGCCGCCGATCGCCGCTGATGCCGGTAAACGCCACGAAGTCGGTGGTGTTCAGGATGTCGCCATACACTTCGAGGCTGCGGCTCCCGCCCGCCTTGAACCGGTAGCCCAGGCGCAGATCGAGCAGGAAGACGCTCGGCAACCGCGCGCCGTTGATCCCGCCCTTGTGGTCGACGGTGATGGCGTTGGCGCCGGTGCCGGAATAGGTGCCGGCCGGTCCGGGTCAGCGCGGAATTGCGGATGAGCGACAGCACGCTGCCGTGGAAGTCGTTGGTCCCCTGCTTCGAGACCGCGTTCACGACGCCGCCCGCGACCTGCTCGGTGAGGCCGCCGACGTCCAGGGTGATATCCACGAC
>JANOZI010001100.1:0-2656 GCA_031429375.1 Acidobacteriota bacterium
ACAGTTTCCAGTTTCCAGTTAACAAGAAGAGCACTCTGGAAACTGTTAACTGTTCTACGAACATGCGACGAATCGTCATTCTCGCGGCGTTGATTGCGCTAGGCGGCTCGGGTCGCTCCCAGGGCGCGGGGCAGCAAGTGGTCAATACTGAGGACCACACCATTTGGTTGCGATCTGCGGCGCCGCAATGGGACCACGCTTTTCCGGTCGGCAACGGGCGGCTCGGCGCGATGGTGTTCGGCACGGTCAATCGCGAGCGGATTCAGCTCAACGACGAAACGTTGTGGATGGGCGGCCCGCGCGAGACCGACAATCCGGAAGCCCGTCAAGCGTTGCCCGAAGTGCGGCGGCTCTTGTTCGCAGGCAAGCCCACCGAGGCATACGCTCTGGCCGAGCGGAAGCTGATGGGGAAGCCGTGGCGCCTCGAGTCCTACCAGAGCCTCGCGGATCTCCGGTTGAACTTCGATCACGAGGGCACGATCACCGACTACCGCCGTGAGCTCGACCTCGATGCGGCGGTCGCGCGCGTCAGCTACAAACTCGACGGGGTTCTGTTCACCCGCGAGGTCTTCGCCAGCCATCCGGATCGCGCCATCGTCGTGCGGCTGACGGTCGATCGGCCTGGCGCGCTGACATTCGGCGCGTGGATCGATCGGCAGCAGGACGCGCGCACAGAAACTGCCGGCAACAACCAGCTCCATCTCATCGGCGAGTTGAATGGCGGCAAGGGCCTCTCGTTTCTCGCCTCGGCCAAGGTGATGGCCGAGGGCGGATCGCAAGAGACGTTTCCCGAGCGCATCCTGGTGAGCGGCGCGACTGCGGCGACGATCGTGTTGAGCGCGGGCACGAGCTTCAAGGGCAACGACGTCGGCAAGCAGGTCGCGCGGGATCTCGCGGCGGCCGCGGCCAAGCCGTACGCCGCGCTGCGGTCTGCGCACGTCGCGGATCATCAGCGCTTGTACCGACGCGTGTCGTTGCGTCTCGGATCCACCGGCCACTCTGCGGCCGCGAAGCTGCCCACGGACGAGCGGCTCGAGGCAATCAAGCGCGGTGGATCTGATCCGGCGCTGGACGCGCTCTATTTCCAGTTCGGCCGCTATCTCTTGATCGCCAGCAGCCGTCCGGGCGATCTGCCCGCCAACCTGCAGGGGCTGTGGAACGACAGCATGAGCCCGCCGTGGGACGCCGACTATCACCTCAACATCAACCTGCAGATGAATTACTGGCCGGCCGAGGTCACAAACCTCGCGGAGCTGCACGAGCCGCTGTTCGATTTTCTCGAGTCGCTGCGCGAGCCCGGCCGCAAGACCGCGCGCGTCCACTACGGCGCGCGCGGCTTCGTCGCGCACCACATCACCGACCTGTGGGGCTTCACGTCACCCGGCGACTTGCCGCGTTCGGGACTGTGGCCGACTGGCGCCGCGTGGCTGACACAACATCTGTGGGAGCACTATCTGTTTGCGCCGGATCGCGCGTTTCTCGCGCGCGTCTATCCGATCATGAAAGAGTCGGCGGAGTTCTTCCTCGATTACCTCGTCGAGGATCCGCGCGGCCGCCTCGTGAGCGGTCCGTCGGTCTCGCCCGAGAATCGCTATCGCCTGCCGAACGGGCAGGTCGGCATTCTCACCATGGGCCCGTCGATGGATCACCAGATCATTGCCGGGCTGTTCACCGAAGTCGCAAAGGCGAGCGAGACCCTCGGCGTAGACGCGGCGTTCCGCGCGCAGGTGCTGGCGGCGCAGAAGCGGCTGCCGCCGGCGACGGTAGGCAAGCACGGCCAAATCCAGGAGTGGTCGGAAGACTACGACGAGCCAGAGCCCGGCCACCGGCACATCTCGCAGTTGTTCGCGCTGCACCCGAGCGATCAGATCACCGTGCGCGGCACGCCCGCACTGGCGAAGGCCGCGCGCGCGACGATCGAACGCCGCCTCGCGCACGGCGGCGGCCACACCGGCTGGAGCCGGGCGTGGATCATCAACTTCTGGGCGCGTCTCGAAGACGGTGAGAAGGCGTGGGAGAACTATCAAGCGCTGCTGGCGAAATCAACGCTGCCGAATCTGTGGGACCTGCATCCGCCGTTTCAGATCGACGGCAACTTCGGCGGCACCGCCGGCGCGGCCGAGATGCTGTTACAGAGTCACGCCGGCGAGATTCATTTGTTGCCGGCGTTGCCGAAGGCATGGGCCGATGGCGAGGTCCGCGGCCTGCGCGCGCGCGGCGGCGTGGAAGTCGACATCGCGTGGAGTGACGGGAAGATCGTAGAGGCGACCTTGCGCCCGTCGATCACCGGAACGTTCCGAGTCCGCACGCAGCGAGCCGTCGAGGCTCAATCCGTCTCGCTCGTGGCTGGCCAACCGTACGAGCTTAGATGAGTAGAGGTGGGGCAGCGGGTTAGTGTGCTCGTCGTTTTCCCCACATGCGCGGATCGAAACTGAAAGGCTCCGGCAAACCGATCGCCAAGCGGCCGAAGTCCGAGTGCGCAGGGTTCAGGAGGTAGTTTCGTTCGTGTGGAATGACAACGGAAGGCACCGCCAGAATGGCCGTTCCGGCAGAAGATACCCATTGTGCGCCGAGTTGCGCAAGCGATTCAGGCGCCGGATACGTGCGCCAATCCGCGGGCAAGGCGCCTGGGTCGAGCGACTGAACCGGAATAGCA
>JANOZI010001101.1:0-3974 GCA_031429375.1 Acidobacteriota bacterium
ACGTCGACGGCAACACGCTGGCCTACAGCATCGTCGCCAACGGCGGCAAGGGCGTGGCGGCGATCACCAACGCGGCGACGGGCGCGTTCACCTATACGCCGGACCTGAACGCCAACGGCAGCGATTCGTTCACGTTCACGGCGAACGATGGAACGGTCAATTCGAACACCGCGACGATCAGCGTCACGATCACGCCGGTCAACGACCTGCCGGCGGCGGGCAACGGCACGCTCACGGCCAATGAGGACGCGGCGGCGAACGGCACCCTGGGCGCGACCGACATCGACGGCGACGCGCTGACCTACAGCGTCGTCACCAACGGCACCAAGGGCTCGGCGGCGATCACTAACCCGGCGACCGGGGCTTACACCTACACGCCGGCCGCCAACGCCTACGGGACCGATACGTTCACGTTCACGGCGAATGACGGCACGGGGAATTCGGTCAACGCGACGATCACCGTTACGATCAATCCGATCAACGACCCGCCAAGCTTCACCAATGGCGCGGATCAGACGATCTACGGCCTGGCAGGGCTCCAGAGCATCGCGAACTGGGCCACGAGCCTGAGCGTCGGCCCGGGCGAGACCGGCCAGACACTGGCGTTCACCGTCACGAACAGCAACAACGCGCTGTTTACTCAGCAGCCCGCAGTGGCAGCAAACGGCACGCTCACCTACGCGCCCTCTAACCTGCTGGGTACGGCCGTTGTGACGCTCGTGCTGAAGGACAACGCCGGCGGATCGGATACGAGCGCGGCGCAGACCTTCAACATCACCGTGAACAAGGCGGCCACGACGACGATCGTCTCCTCGGACAGCAACCCGACGCTGTTCGGTGTGCCGCTGGTTCTGAAAGCCACAATCAACGTCGCCGCTCCTGGCGTCGGCGTGCCCGCCGGCACCGTGACCTTCAAGCGCGGCACCACGACCATCGGCTCGGCCGGACTGGTGGGTAATGTCGCAACGCTGACGACGGCCACGCTGCCCGTCGGCACGCACTCGGTCACGGCCGTCTACGGCGGCAGCACCAATTACCTCGCCAGTACGTCGCCGGCGATGTCACAGGTGATCGCACCGTCCGCCACGCTGACCGTCACCTTTACCTTGCACTCGATCGAGGACGACACCAAGAAGCCGAAGGTCGTGAACGTGCCGGTCGCGGGTGCCTTGGTAAGGGTGTACTCGAAGCAGGACGCGTGCACCAACGGCATCGTCGTCACGCCCAAGCCCAAGATGTGGGGAACCATCTTTGATGGCCTCGACGGTCCGATCAATACCGCCGACCCGGGTTGCCCCGTCGTAACGGTCGGCAGCTATCGAGCGGAAGGCACCACCGCAGCGAACGGCACGCTGACGATCATCGTGCCGCCGACGGCTAATTCACCCAGTGACGATTACGTGGTGATTGGCCGGACGATGGGGTTCGACTACTTAGCCACCACAACGGATCCCGACACCTTGTATTCGGGAGCGGTGGTTCGCAGCGTGGCGGTTAGTACCATCAAGAAGGTGGCGCTGCGCCAGATCCGTACCTTCAACGGCAAGAAGGTCCCCGGCAATTCGACCGAGGAGTACGGCTCCTACCTGGCCATCGTGCAACCGGAGTTCATGGACTGGACCGACAACCAGGAGCAGTACCCGTTCGTGCTCGTCGCCGAGGGCGATTGGGACGTGACCACCAGCCTGACCCCGCCGGACGGGTTCATCCCCGACGCGCCGGCGATGAACGCGGTCGTGGCGAATACGACGTCAGCCGTGCAGTTCACCGTCACGGACATCGCCAGCGAGTGGACCGAAACGGTCGTGAATCACTCGATCAAGCATCTCGGCGAGACCCGCTTGCGAACCGAGACGGTGAAGATGTTCGACAAGAAGACGACCCTCGCCAAGAACGACGCGCGCAAGGTGATGCACGACAGCGCGCAAACCGTCATCGACGTGATGACCAACGACCGCGTGGCGCACTACAACGCGCCGATCCGCATCACGTCGCAGACGCCGGCCCTGAACGGCAACGCCGTGTTGAACGCCGACGGCTACTTCGCCTACACGCCGAATCCGGGCTTCTCGGGCATCGACACGTTCACCTACACGATCACCGACGCCGTGGGCACGTCGTCCACTGCGACCGCGACGATCACCGTCCTGGCCACACCCGCGGTGTCGGTCAACGCCGCCACGATGATCGAGGGCAACAGCGGCCAGTCGACGATGACGGTGAACGTGAAGCTCTCGAACCAGAGTCTCGAGACGGTGACCGTCAACTACCAGACCGTCAGCGACACGGCATCGGCCGGCGCTGACTACGTCGCAACGTCCGGCTCGCTCACCTTCGCGCCCCTGACCACCACCATGCCCGTCGCGGTGCAGGTCATCGGCGACACCCTGGCGGAGTTCCACGAGAAGTTCATCGTCAGGGTGAGCAATCCGACCAACGCGACGATCGCCGCCAACCCTGACGGCGTCGCCACGATCACCGACGACGACCCGCCCGAGATTTCGATCGCGGCGACCGCGTCGATCACCGAAGGCAACACCGGCGTCGACAACGTCGCCGTGGTCGTTACGCTGTCGCAGAGTCACGAGGAATCGGTGTGGGTCAGCTATGCCACGTCGCCGGGCACCGCCCTCCCCGGGAGTGACTACAACCATACGACTGGCACGCTGCAGTTCCTGCCAGGCGCGACCACCAAGACGATCTACGTCCCGGTGATCTACGACACGGTCGGTGAGGCGAACGAGTACCTCTACGTCGACCTGAACACGCCGTTGAATGGCACCCTGACCGCCGCAACACGGGCCACGGTGACCATCGTCAACGACGACAACACGACCTGGCTCACGAGCACCAGCGCGGAATTCGGCGCTGGAACAGTGGACGGGGCCTACGTGACGGAAACGGCCAACGGCGAGGTTACGCTCCGGCCGGCGACCGGTGCGGAGTTCTCCGGAACCTCAGTGCCGGCGGACTGGACGATCACGGCGCTCGAGACCGGCGGCATGGGGTCGGTCGGCAACGGGCTGCTCACTGTTGACGGCGCGGCGTTCCAGGCACCGGGCATGGGAGTGGCGGGCCGCACGCTGGAGTTCGCCGCGACCTTCAGCGGGAACGACCAGAGCATCGGCTTCGGGGGCACGACGGCGCCGGTCGATCCGATGGCGATGTTCGTCATCAAGAACGGGAACCTCTACGCCCGCTCGGTCAACGGCGCCAAGTGGGACGAATCGCCGATGGCGGGCGTCAACTGGCTCAACAAGCCGCTGAACTTCAAGATCATCTGGAGCGCTGGCACCGTGCAGTACTACATCGGCACCACCCTGATGATCACGCACTCGAGCATGGCATGGGGCTCCGTCGCCATGCGGCCGGTCGTCATCGACGGGCACGCCGCGGGCGTCGTGACCAAGGTGGACTGGATGCGGCTGACGCCGTACGCCGCCGCCGGCGCCTACACGTCGCAAGTGTTCGACGCGGGCGCACTCGTGGCGTGGCAGAAGCTGACCGCGTCGGCCTCGGTCGTGACGGGGACGACCCTGACCCACTCATACCGGACCGGCAATACGCCGAATCCGGAGGATGGCACGTGGACCTCCTTTACCCCGGTTGGCGTCAATGGCGTGATCGCGGGGTCGTCTCAGTACATCCAGTTCAGGAGTGCGGGAACGTCGACCAGCGTGACGAAGACCCCGATTCTGAACGACGTGACGGTGGCCTACAAGCGATAGGGCATCGCGGAATGCGCAGCAGTTTGCAGCTTGAGCCGAGGCGGGGTGTGACCCATCCCGCTTCGGTCTTTACTCGGAAGGGAGAAAGACCATGAAAGTTATTCTAGGAGCTCTGGCCCTGATCATCGTTGGATCCGTGGGGGCGGTGGCCTTGCCAGCCTCGGCGGCCTGGGTCAACCAGCCGCTCGATGCGCGCCCGGAGGCCGTCCTTGTCGGGGCGACCCTGTTGTTCGTGGCGTCGGGTCT
>JANOZI010001102.1:0-1680 GCA_031429375.1 Acidobacteriota bacterium
ATGGGGGACCCAGCGTTCTGCTCCACCAATATCGCTACCATCGTGCCGACGTTGCCCGCGCCAACCAACAGCACCCGATGCTCGCCTCTGGCTGCCCGCGCCTGCACTCGCAAGCGAGAATCCTGCTCGAGCCTGGTAGCCAGGCGCGTGCCGGCCACCGCGGCGATCGTCAACAACCAGTCAATGGCGAGCACCGCCCGGGAAAAGTACTCGACCGTGCCCAGACTGACAGCCACGACCAGGATGGTACCAAGCGTGGCCGTGCCGATCGTGGCGGCAGACACCACGCGGCTGACATCAGCCGCATTGGCGTAACGCCAGTACCGATTGTACAAGCCGGCTGCATAGAAGATTGGCAACTTGACGACGAGAGCCGCGCCCAGAAAGAACACATACTCCGGTCGCGTATCGACAAACGCGAAGTTGAACCGCAGCACGAAAGCGCCGATCGCCGCCGCAGCTAACAGCAAAGCGTCAAAAACAAGAAAGTATCGGTTGCGCATTGTTGATCTCTGTGTCAGCTATGCCCCGAGTGGCTTGGCCGGTACGCCCGCCACGCTGGCATGCGCGGGGACATCCCGGGTCACGACCGCTCCCGCACCAACCACCGCCCATTCTCCAATCGTGACCCTGGGCATGGCAACAGCGCCAATTCCGAGGAACGCCCCCTTGTTGACGCGGACGTGACCGGCCAGGTGCACTCCCGGAGCGAGATGCACGAAGTCGCCGACGACGCAGTCATGATCCACGGTTGCGGCCGTGTTGATGATGACATGGATGCCGATCTCGGCATCGGGTTGCACCACGACCCCGGCAAAGACCACGGTTCCTGCGCCGATCTTGGCCGAGGGGTGCACCCATGCCCGCGGATGGACGAGGCTCACCCACTCCATCGCGGCAAAACGTCGCGCCAGCTGGAGGCGCGCTTCGTTGCGACCGATGCCCAGGATGGCCGGCCCGATGTCAGGGCGCACAATAGCATCCATGGGGCCGCCAACCGGGACGCCAAGCAGCGGCGTCGTCCACCTGGCCGGGTCGTCATCGGCAAAACTCAGGCGATCGTACCCGCAGGCGGTCGCCGTTCCTGCCACGACCTTTGCGTGTCCGCCGGCGCCGAGTATGACCAGGTTCACGGCAGTTCCCGCCTCAGGCATCCCGTAGCGCGCGGCGGACGCGGGGTGCGTGCGCGTGCAATTTCTCGAAGGCTTCCGCCATGCCGTCGAGTTGGTCCGCGGTCATATGTGAATAGAACGGCAGGCACAGCACGCGGTCGGCGACGTGCTCGGTCACCGGCAGGGTTCCAGTGAACAGCGCCGCGTACGCGTCGTGCCTGTGAGCAGGGAAGAAGTACTTCCGGCACCTGACGTTCTCAGTGGACAACGCACGATACGTCTCGTCACGCGAGAGGCCGAATTCGCCCTCATCGACGAGCACCGCGAAGTTCTGAATGCTCGTGCTCGCATACGCGCGCTCGCATTGAAACTGGAGACCAGGTGTATTCGAAAGGCGCTCCCGAAGGCCGGAGGCGTACTGCCTCCGGCGGCCAATGGTCTCGTCAACCGTTCGAAGTCCCGCCAGCCCGAGAATGGCGTTGAACTCCTGCATCTTCGCGTTGGTCCCGACAAACAAGGTGTTCTCATCACCCGGATCGCCGAACTTCCGCGCGAGGCGCAATTGCTT
>JANOZI010001103.1:0-4272 GCA_031429375.1 Acidobacteriota bacterium
TCGTCCGTGAGCGGATCCCACCCGATCGCATTGATCGTGAAGTCGCGCCGCCGTGCCGCTTCGTCGAACGGCATCGACGGATCGCCTTCGACGGCAAAGCCCTTGTGCCCGCGTCCGGTCTTCGACTCGCGCCGCGGCAGCGCCACGTCGACGCCGCCGACCTTGTAGACAGGAAACGCCTGGCCGACGGGATCGACGCGCCCGAGCGTCCGCAGCAGCGCGAGCAATCGTTCCTGAGCAACGCCGAAGACCTCCATGTCGAGATCTTTGGAGCCGCGTCCAAGGAGTCGATCGCGCACAAAGCCGCCGACGCTCAGCGCGCGTCCGCCCGCGTCGCGCACGGCCTCGGCAATCCGTCGAGCCTGGTGTTCGAGGGCAACAACCACGACTCTTATTCTGACTCCGGTTCGACCATTGCCAGGTAATTCGACGGCGTAACGATGGCGATGCCCGCGAACGGATGAAGTGCGAGTAGATCTTTGTCCCCGGTGACCACCGCGTCAGCACGGCCGTTGACCGCGGCTTCAAGAAAGATGTCGTCGCGGGAGTCGCGACAGGCCCTAACCACCTGGATGACCGGCACAATCTCGATGATCGGCTGCAGCCGTTTGAGCAAGGTCTCGCGCATGGCGCGCGAGACATAGCGATCGAACCTCGGTGCGAGGAGCCTGCCGGTTAGTTCCGCAAACGTCTGCTCAGTTGCAATCAGTTGGCCGTAACGGATGGCATGATTGCGTGCTCGTGCTGGCACGGAATCGTCGAGGAGCGCAGCGCTGATCAGGACGTTGGTGTCGATGACGACGCGTTCAATCTTCATCCGCGAGCAGGGCCGCCAGCTTCTTCGCGGTCAACCCTTTGGCCTTTGCCTCCGCAGCAAGAACTTTGCTGGCCTCGAGAAAGGCGGCAACGTTACTCGCGCGGATGCGGTGGAATTCTGCCATCGACAGGATGACTGCGACGTCACGACTCTGACGCTGGATGATCACCGGCTCGCGCTGGGCATCGTCGATGATAGCACCCAGCCGGTTTTTGGCTTCAGTCGCGGCGACTTTTTTCATAAATCTATTTTAGCTAATTTAATCAAAATGGCCAATTACAACGTTTTGCCGAGTTGACCTCCTGTGGAACCCCCGTGAGGAACCGTCGTGAGGAACCGTCGTGAGAACCTTCGTGAGAAGATGCGCGCGGAGGATCGTGTGGCCCTGACACCCGAAATGGAAACGCTCAAGACCCGGCTCAAGACCGTGTGGATGTCGGGTGACTACGGTCATTTTGCGACCTACCTCGAAGCGGCGGCGATCGAGCTGTTCTTGCCGCGCTTGCGGCTGGCTCCCGGCATGCGCGTGCTCGACGTGGCATGTGGTGCGGGCCAGATCGGCATCCCCGCCGCGCGCGCCGGCGCCGCCGTCGTCGGCGTCGACATCGCCGCCAATTCGATCGCGCAAGCGAAGGGCCGCGCGACCGCCGAAGGGCTCACCGCCAGGTTCGAAGAAGGCGATGCCGAAGACCTCCGCTTCGAAGAGGCGTCGTTCGACGTGGTGTGCAGCCTGTTCGGCGCGATGTTTGCGCCGCGCCCCGAACGCGTCGCCGCCGAGCTCGTGCGCGTCTGCAAACCCGGCGGCCGCATCGTGATGGGGAACTGGACACCCGGCGGCTTCATCGGCCAGATGTTCAAGATCAACGGCAAGCATGTTCCGCCGCCGCCTGGCATGCCATCGCCGGTGTTGTGGGGAGATGAGGCGGCGGTCCAGGAGCGGCTCGGTGACAAGGTCGCCGGCCTGACGCTGACGCGCCGCATATACCCGTTCAGGTATCCGTTTGCTCCCGCTCAAGTGGTCGAGTTTTTCCGCGAATACTACGGGCCGACCAATCGTGCGTTCGCGTCGCTCGACGCGGACAAACAGGCCGCGCTGCGCGCCGATCTCGAGCGCCACTGGACCGATCACAACAAAGCGACGGACGGGACGACGTTTGTCGAGTCGGAGTACCTGGAAGTCGAAGCCGTTCGCGCGTAAACCGGGACTCGGTCTCGCTCAGGGCGACCGTGTATCATGTGCGCGGAGAGGACCATCCATGACATCACTCAACCCTGTTCGTCTCGTCTCGGCCGTCGTACTTCTCGCCGTCGGGTTTGCCCTTGGCGCCGCGTACTCCACGACGGTGGCCCAGGCGCAGGTGGCCAACCGAGTCTTCGAGCTGCGCACCTACACCGCACCTGACGGCAAGCTGCCCGACTTGAACGCCCGCTTCCGCAACCACACGATGCGAATCTTCCAGAAGCACGGCATGAGCAACGTCGGCTACTGGGTGCCGCAGGACGCGCCGCTCAAGGACAACACGTTGGTCTACATCATCAGCCACGCCAGCCGCGACGCCGCCAAGAAGAGCTGGGCCGATTTCGCCGCCGATCCCGAATGGAAGAAGGTGTCCGCCGAATCCCAGGTCAACGGCCGCATCGTGACGACCGTCGCCTCGATTTTCATGGACCCGACCGACTACTCGCCGATCAAATAGGAGGGGCTCGTGAGAATCCTGGTTGTCGCCGCCATTACGCTCGCGGGCTTGCTCACGCTCTCGGTCGCCGCGCAGCAGCCACCGCCGGCGGACGATCCGCGCTTCACCGGCATCTCCACCGTGCTCGACGGCAAGGACTTGAGCGCGGCGCGCCGGCGCTTCGAGCCTGGCGCCAGGTCCGCGTGGCACAGCCACGACAACGGCCAGCTGCTGTTTGTCGAGAACGGCCGCGGCCGTACGCAGAAGCGCGGCATGGCGATGCGCGAACTGGGCCCGGGCGACAGCGACTACACCGGCCCCAACGTCATCCACTGGCACGGCGCCGCGGCCGGCCAGGAATTCATCCAGATCAACGTCGGCTTTGGCGGCGAAACGAAATGGATGGAGAAAACGACGGACGACGAGTACGCGGGGAGGATACGGAAGTAGTTGAAAGTTGAAAGTTGAAAGTTGGAAGTTTCAGTTCGAAGTTTCAGTTCGAAGTTTCAGTTCGAAGTGCAGAGTTTAAAGTTGAGAACCGCATGGATCCGACTCTGCGCCTGCTGAAACAGTTGATTGCGATCGACTCGGTCAACCCGTCGCTGGTGCCCGGGGCGGCGGGTGAGGCGGCCATTGCCCGGGCGTTGGTCGAAGAGTTTCGCAGCATCGGCCTGGCCGTCGACGTGCAGGAAGTTGCGCCGGGCCGGCCCAACGTCGTTGGCGTGCTCGAGGGCCGCGCGCCCGGGCGGTCGCTGATCTACTGCGGCCACATCGACACGGTCGGCGTGTCGGGCATGACGCGGCCGTTCGATCCGGCCGAGCGCGACGGGAAGATCTACGGCCGCGGATCGCAGGACATGAAGGCCGGGGTGGCGGCGATGATCGGCGCTGCGCGCGTGATCGCCGAATCCGGCGGGCTGGACGGCGGCCGGCTCATCATCGCGTGCGTGGTCGACGAAGAGCACGCCAGCATCGGCGCCGATGCGCTGGTCACGAAATGGCGCGCCGACGGCGGCGTGGTCACCGAGCCGACCGACCTGCGCGTGGCCATCGCGCACAAGGGCTTCGAGTGGGTCGAGATCGAAACCGAAGGCCGCGCCGCGCACGGCAGCCGGCCGCATGAAGGCCGCGACGCGATTCGCCTGATGGGCCGCGTGCTCGCCCGCCTCGATGCACTCGATCGCGAGCTGCAGTCGCGGCCGCCGCATCCGCTGCTGGGTACCGCGTCGCTGCACGCCTCGCTGATCCACGGCGGTCACGAGCTCAGCAGCTACCCCGATCGCTGTCACCTCGAGATGGAGCGCCGCACCATTCCGGGCGAAGCACCGGGCAGCGCGTTCCTGGAAGTGCAGTCGCTGCTCGAACGGCTGCGGGCGGAAGACGCCGATTTCAAGGCGCTCAGCCGCGTGATGTTCGCCCGCGCTCCGCACGAGATCGCCGCGAACCATTCGCTACCCGTCGCGATGCGCGCCGCGCTGAGAGCCCAAGCCCCGCAGCTCTCCCACCTTCGCCAAGGCTACGGCGGGCAAGCAAGCCTTCAAGCGCCATTGATCGGCATGTCGTTTTGGACCGATGCCTCAGTCCTGAGCGAGGCGGGAATCCCGTCGATCCTGTTCGGCCCTACCGGCAGCGGGCTTCACAGCATCGAAGAGTGGGTCGAGGTGCAGTCGGTGCTGACCTGCCGCGACGCGATTCGCCTGATGGGCCGCGTGCTCGCCCGCCTCGATGCACTCGATCGCGAGCTGCAGTCGCGGCCGCCGCATCCGCTGCTGGGTACCG